>NZ_RAWN01000226.1:0-14624 GCF_003668895.1 Corallococcus sp. AB045 | reverse complement strand
CCCACACCCCGTGCCGGTGGCCCCGGACGCTCCGCCCCGGCCCCCATCGCCTCACCCGCGCCGCGCATCCCACCTCGGGCGCGCGTGCCATCCATGCCCGCACAGACGCTGGCGGCCCAGCCGGGCCGGTGGCTGTGGACCTGCCGGGAGGGCTTCGAGTCGCACCTGTTCGAGGAGCTGACCTGGGCTGGAGCGGGTCCCCGCCTCCTGGGCCCGGCCCTGGTGGAGTCCGAACAGCGGCCGGAGGTCCCCCCCGCCTTTGGCCGGGCGGTGGAGCGGGTCATCGCCACCTGGGCGCCCCCGGGTGGAGCCCAGGTGCCGGTGGAGGACTTGGTGGCGGCGATGTCCGGGCTGCCCTCTCGCGTACCCTGGCTCCTGAGGGCCTACACGCCGGACAGCGCGAAGGGCAACACGCAGGCGGGCCGCGCGGAAGCCCTGGAGGCAGCGGTGCGAGCCGCGCTCCCCGCGGGACGCCTGTTGGAGGACGACGGCCGGGCGCGCGAGGCGGGGGCCCTGCTGGTGGGCCTGTGCGTCGCGCCGGACGGGGTGCTGATGCTGGGCGCGGTGAGCGCCCGTGAGGCCCTGTCACTCGCGCCGGGCGGGCGGAGGCGGATGAAGCGCGCGGGCGAGTCCCCTTCCCGCGCGGCGATGAAGCTGGAGGAGGCGCTGGACGGGCTGGCGCATGAGCCCGGGCGCGGCGACGTCTGCGTGGACCTGGGCGCGGCGCCGGGCGGCTGGACGCAGCGGCTGGTGGCGCGAGGGGCGCGGGTGGTGGCGGTGGACCCGGCGAAGCTGATGCCGGAGCTGGCGAAGAACCCGCGCGTCCAGCACGTGCAGGAGAGCGCCTTCGCCTACGCCCCGGAGGAGTCCGCGGACTGGCTCTTCTGCGACATGGCGTGGCGGCCCCTGGAGGTCGCGCAGCTGTTGGCCAAGTGGGGCCGGCGCCGCTGGGCGCGCAACCTGGTGGCCAACATCAAGCTGCCCATGAAGGACAAGAACCCGCTGCTCCTGCGCGTGCGCCAGACGCTCGTGGAGGACGGGGGCTGGGAGGGCCTCACCGTCCGCCAGCTCTACCATGACCGGGACGAGGTGACCGTCACGGCGCATCGGATGCGCTGAGGGCTCCGGATGCGCTGAAGGCGACGGAGCGGGCGTGGGGAGAAGCTTTCCTGCGCCCGCGGCGGGTCCGCGCTACACACGCGGACACGATGCCCTACTCACTCGACGACGCCACCGCCACCGCCCTCGTCGCCCTCCACCCCCGGGCCGCGCGCCCGGGGCACGCCCAGGAGGCACCGCAGGCCGCCGCCCAGGAGCTCATCGCCGCCGAGCAGCGCCGGCGCGGCCAACCGGATGCCACCGGGGCCATGCACGTGCTGGCGCTCACCCAGGGCACGCTCCTCAAGGAGGAGTTCGACCTGTCCACGCACGCGCACCACGACGGCTGGCGAGTGGGCGCGGTGATGGTGGACGTGAAGGAGATGATCCACTTCAACGCGCGCTTCGGCTTCCCCGCCGGGGACGCGCTGCTCAAGGGCGTGGTGGCGTCGCTCGGCGCGCAGTACCCGGGCGCGCGCATCGTGCGCTTCCAGCCGGACGGCTTCGCGGTGCTGCTGCTGCCCACGTCCCAGCTCACCGTGCGCGAGGACAGCGCGGAGACGACTCGCGCGAGGCTGGCGGAGGACCTGCGCCCCTCGCTGCCTCCGGGCGCCTCTGGCACCGACGTGCCGGGCTTCACCGTGGCGCTGCTGGAGCTGACGGTGCACCAGCCGTCGCACTGGCAGGTGCTGGGGCCGCTCCTGTGGGCGGAGGTGGAGCGGGCCTACATCATGGAGCGCACCGGGCGGACGCACGGCCTTCAGCGGCGGCGCCTGCGCCTGGACGCGTTCCTTCCGGAGCCGGAAGGAACCTGAGGCGTCCCCGAGCTACTCGACGCCTACTCTTCCAGGATGAACTTGCGCGGGTTCTGCGGCACGCCGTTCACGCGCACCTCGTAGTGCAGGTGCGGGCCGGTGGAGCGGCCGGTGTTGCCCACCGCCGCGATGGGCGAGCCGCGCTTCACCCGGTCCCCGGCCTTCACCAAAATCTTGGACAGGTGGCCGTAGCGCGTCTTGATGCCGTAGCCGTGGTCGATGACGAGCACGTTGCCGTACCCGCCCTCCAGGCCCGCGAACACCACCGTGCCGTCAGACGGAGCGGAGACTTCCTTGCCGTGCGGGGCCGCGATGTCCAGGCCCGCGTGCGTCACGCGGTCCGCCGTGTACGGGTCCAGGCGCTGACCGAAATCGCTGGTCACCCAGCCGCGCGCCGGCCACACCGACGGCGTGGAGGCCAGGAGCGACTTCTGGTCCTGGAAGTAGGCCTGCAGGTCCTGGAGGCTCAGCTCCTGACGGGTGGCCTCCGCGGAGAGCCGGTCCAGGCGGCCCAGCATCATCTTGGGCGTGTCCGTGGTGGTCAGCTGGGTGAACTGCGTGTCCGTCGCGGGCGCCGCGGTGCCGGTCTCCGGCTCCGTGGGGCCCATGGCCAGGTTGCGCTGCGGATCCGACAGCAACGTCACCGCGCGCAGCTTCTGGTCGAAACGCTCCACGCGGTCCAGCGTCGAACCGATGTGCTCGATGCGCTCACGCACCGACTTGAGCTGTGAACGCAGCGTGAGGTTCTCCTCACGCAGGATGCGGTTCTCCGACGCGTCCGCCGCCACCTGGAGGTAGTGGATGCTCGCACCGGCGCCCAGGCCCGCCACCAGCATCACGCCCATGCCCACCTGCACCAGCCAGGAGCGCTGGATGGTGTAGCGCTTCACCGGAGCGTCGTGGTCCGGGATGACCATCAGCGTGAAGGACTTTTTGGCCACGGACCACTCCTGGGGAAACTCTTTCTCTACGTGGGACTTCCGGCGCCAGAAGCTAAGTCGCTCCCCGCGCTCGCAACACCTCCCCCACCCGCCGCCCCTCCCGCACCGTCACCCACTGGCGATTCTCAGTAAGTGGAAAGGTTGGGGCAGCTATCATCCGCATTTGAAGAGTGTCAAGGTCAACAGACTCCAGGGCGCGCCCCAATCGCGCCCCGAGTCCGGGCCCTACCCGCCCTGCATGCGCACGACGATGACGCTGATGTTGTCGTCGCCGCCGCGCTCATTGGCCAGGTCGATGAGGTGCTTGGGCACCTCCTCCAGGTTGGCGTGGCGCGCGACGGTGTCGTGGATCTCCCGGTCCTCCAGCATGTTCGCGAGGCCGTCCGAGCAGAGCAGGAACACGTCACCGGGCTCGGACACGAGCCCCATGACATCCACCTGGACCTCCTCCTCGAAGCCGACGGAGCGGGTGATGATGTTCTTGTACCGGGAGTGCTTGGCCTCTTCCGGTGTGATCATCCCCGCCTTGATCTGCTCGTTGACCAGTGAGTGGTCCTCGGAGATCTGCTGGATGAGGTCCCCGCGGATGAGGTACGCGCGACTGTCACCCACGTGGGCGAAGAAGGCGTGCTCGTCGCGGACCACCAGGGAGATGACTGTCGTGCCCATGCCGGACAGGCGCGCGTCATCCTGGGCGGTGAGGTAGATGGCCTGACAGGCCTTCTCCACCGCGCCCCGGAGCGCTTCCGGAATGGGCGAATCCTGGAGGTTGGGAACGCTGACGAAGGGGTTGTCCCGCCCTTCACGCGCGCGCCTCAGCTCTTTGTCGATGGTCTCGACGGCGATGCGCGACGCGGTACCACCACCCGCGTGCCCACCCATGCCGTCCGCCACGACGTAGAGCTGGAGCTCATCGTCAATGAGGAAGCTGTCCTCGTTGTGATTGCGCTTGCGCCCGACGTCCGTCAGGCCAGCGGAGATGACTTTATGGCGGGGGGCCGCGGTCTGCCCTGCGGTGCTGGACACGGGCCGGATGCTATGTGAGCCCATAAGTGGGGGCAAGGACGCGGACGAAAACTCGCGGTGCGTCATGCCCCTCCCCCTGGGTCACCCCTACCTTGTAGGCCCCCATTTCAGGCTGTCCGGCGCATCCGCCCCCGGGGGCTGTTGCCTTCCGGGCCGGTCTCCCGGCGCGCGCGGGGGGTGGCCCGGTGGGCCGAGCGCACCAGCGCCTCCGCCGCGCCCAACGCCTCACGGGTGACCTCCACGCCCGACATCATGCGCGCCAGCTCCTGGGTGCGCTCGGCGCCCGCCGAGAGCGGGAGCACCTGGGACACGGTGCGCTCGCCCTTCACGCTCTTGCGGATGAGCAGGTGCGCGTCCGCGTAGGCCGCCACCTGGGGCAGGTGCGTGATGCACAGCACCTGACGGTGGGAGCTGACCTCGCGAATCATCCGGCCGACCACGTCCGCGATGGCGCCGCTGACGCCCGCGTCCGCTTCATCCAGGATGTAGCAGCCGCACGCGTCACTGTCCGCCAGTGCACGTTTGAGCGCGAGCAGCAGCCGGCTCGCCTCACCGCCCGAGGCCACCTTGGCCAGGGGCCGCGCCGGCTCACCCGGGTTGGCGCTGAAGAAGAACTCCACTTCGTCCATGCCGTCCGGACGCAGCGTCTCCCCGGCGGTGACACGCACCTCGAAGGCGGCCTTGCCCATGGCCAGGCCCCCCAGTCCGTCACGCACCTGCTGGGAGAAGGCCCCGGCGGAGGCCTTGCGCGCGCGGGACAGCGTCAGCGCCGCCTTGCGCGCCCGCTCCTCCACGCGCTTCCGCTCCTGGTTCAGCTCCTCCAGGATTTCGCGCCGGTTCTCCAGCGTGCCCAGCTCCGTCTCCAGCTCGCCGCGCTTCTTGAGGACGCCGTCCAGCGTGGAGCCGTGCTTGCGGCACAGCCGCTTGAGCGCGTCCAGCCGCTCCTCCACCTCGCCCAGCCGCCCGGGGTCGGACTCCAGCCCCTCCACGTAGCGGTTGAGCCGGCGCGAGGCCTCCTCCAGCTCCGACAGCGCCGTGCTGAGCGACTGCGCCACCGGCGCGAGCGTCGCGTCGCACTTGACGCCCTCGTGCACGAGCCCCAGCGCGCGCCCCACGATTTCGACCGCGGACGGCGCTTCGCCCGACACCAGCAGCTCCGCCTCCGCGCCCTGACGCTTGAGCTTCTGCGCGCTGCCCAGCCGCCGGCGCTCCGCGTCCAGCTTCACGTCCTCGCCGGCCTCCGGGTCCAGGCGCGTGATTTCGTCCAGTTGGAAGCGCAGGAACTCCGCGCGCTCGCGCACCTTGGCGTCGTCTCCGCCCAGCGCGTCCATGCGGGCATCCACTTCGCGCAGGTTCGCCCACTCGCGGCCGTACGCGGCCAGCGTTTCCTCCAGGCGGCCGTACTTGTCGAGCAGCACCCGGTGCAGCCCGGAGTCGAAGAGGCTCACGTGCTCATGCTGGCCGGCGATGTCCACCGCGCCCCGGGTGAGCTTCCCCAGCACGCCCAGCGTCACCAGCGCGCCGTTGACGTAGACCTTTCCGCGCCCGGTGCGCCCGAGCACGCGGCGCACGAGCACCTCCTCTCCCAGGTCCGGGAGGCCCAGTTCCTCCAGGCGCGCGGCCAGCACCGGTGTCCGGGCGAATACGCCCTCCACCGCCGCGTCCTCGCAGCCCGCACGGATGACGTCCGCATCCGCCCTGCCCCCGAGCAGAAGGCCCAGCGCGTCCACCAGAATGGACTTGCCGGCACCCGTCTCACCCGTGAGGACGGTGAGGCCCGCGCCGAACGCGACCTCCACCTCCTCAATCACCGCTACGTTCGAAATCCGAAGACCCAGCAGCACGCACGCCCTCCGCGGTCCGTACGACGGCCCCAACACCTGAACACCCTAGCAGGTCTTGGTGACACTGCACAGGTGTTCGGGTCGGGCGGACGGTGGGAGGGCGAGTGGGAGGGCGTGGCCTGTTGGCGCCACAACCTTCTCCCACTCCCCGAGTCGCATCAGATTTCGGTGAACAGCTCCTGGATGTCCTGTTCGGTGAGGGTGCGGCCCATGTCGTCCCCATCCGTGCCCAGCACACCCGCGGCGAGTTCCCGCTTGCGGCGCTGGAGGCTGAGGATCTTCTCCTCGACCGTGCCGCGGGTAATCAGCTTGTAGCTGATGACCGCGCGAGTCTGGCCGATGCGGTGCGTACGGTCCGTGGCCTGGTCTTCCACCGCGGGGTTCCACCACGGGTCGAAGTGGATGACGTAGTCCGCGGCGGTGAGGTTCAAGCCGGTGCCGCCCGCCTTGAGGCTGATGAAGAAGAGCGGCGGGCCGTCAGGGCGGTTGTACTCGTCCACCTTGCCCATGCGGTCCTTGGTGCGGCCGTCCAGGTAGAGGTAGCGCAGGCCCTTCTTGTCCGCCTCCTGCTTGAGCAGCTCCAGCATCTCCGTGAACTGGCTGAAGACGAGCGCGCGGTGGCCTTCCGCCACCAGGTCCGCCACCAGCTCCATGAAGCGCTCGAGCTTCGCGCTGGACGGCAGCAGCGTGCCGGGCGGCATCTTGAGCAGACGCGGATCGCAGCAGACCTGACGCAGGCGCATCAGCGCGGCGAGGATGGAGACGCGGCTCCGCTTGAAGCCCACCTTCTCGATGGACTCGTTCACCTTGCGGCGGCTCTCCTCCAGGACCTCGCGGTAGAGCGCGGCCTGGCCGGGCTCCATCTCGCACCACGCGACGCTCTCCGTCTTCGGCGGCAGGTCCTTGGCCACCTCCGTCTTGAGGCGGCGCATGATGAAGGGCTGGATGCGGCGGCGCAGCCGGTCCTTCGCGGTGGCGTCGTTGGCCACCTGGATGGGCTGCTCGTAGCGGTCGCTGAAGCCTTCCGCGCTGCCCAGGAAGCCGGGCATCAGGAAGTCGAAGATGCTCCAGAGCTCCGACAGGCGGTTCTCCAGCGGCGTACCGGTGAGCGCGAGGCGCGTCTCGCTGGGCAGCGACTTGCACGCCTGCGCGGTGGCGCTGTCCGCGTTCTTGATGTTCTGCGCCTCGTCCAGGATGACGTAGCGGAAGCCCACCTGGGACAGCTGCTCCAGGTCGCGGCGCACCAGCGCGTACGACGTGAGCACCAGGTCCATGCCCTTCAGGTCCTCCGCGCGCTCGCGGCGGTCCTGCCCGTGCCACACCATGGCCTTGAGGCCCGGCGTGAAGCGCTCCGCCTCGCGCTCCCAGTTGGCGAGCACGCTCGTGGGCGCGACCACCAGGGACGGCTTGCGGCCTTCGTCGTTGGCCACCTTCTGCATCAGGCTCAGGGACTGGATGGTCTTTCCCAGACCCATGTCGTCCGCGAGGATGCCGGACAGCCCGTGGCGCCGGAGGAACCAGAGCCAGGACAGGCCCGCCTCCTGGTAGTGGCGCAGCGTGGCCTGGAGTCCTTCCGGCACGGCCACCTTCGGCACGCCGGCGGACTCGCGCAGCGCGAGCATGGCCTGACGGGCCTTGGCCTCCACCTCGGTGAACTCGCCCAGGTCCGCGAGCAGGTCCAGGGCCACGGCCTGGTGCAGCGGCAGCCGCGTGCGCGTGCGGCCCGGCATGGCGCCGGCCTCCTCCAGGAGGTCCGCCACGCGCTTGATTTCCGCGACGTCCGCTTCCGCGAAGGAGCCGTCCTTCAGGGGGATGAACTTGCGGCCGGAGTCCAGCCACATGCGCACGGCGCCCAGGTCCACGGCCTGGTCGTCGGTGACGAACTCCGCGTCCAGGTCGAACCACTGCACGCCGCTCATGCCCACGCGGATGCGCGGCTTGAGCTTCGGGCGCAGCCGGACCTTGGGCGCCGACACTCCGTAGCGCTCCCACTCGGCGGGAAGGCTCGCCAGGCCGCGCGCCCAGAACTCCAGGGCCACGTCACCCGTCGCGTCGAACGCCTGCGCGGCCTGATCAAAGCGCAGCCCCTGGTCGAGCAGCACCTTGCCCGCGGCGCGCTCCACCTCGTCGCGGCGGCGGTACAGCTTGCGCGAGTCGTCGCCCACGCCGCTGGCGTAGCCCAGGTGCGTGGCCGTGGGGGACACCGCCACCGTCGTCTGGCCGTATCTCGCGGCCAGCTGCACCTTCACGCGCTCGGCGGCGCCTTCCAGTGTGACGACGAAGCGCGGCTCCACCGACTCGTCCACTTCGATGTCGTCCGCCTTCAACGACATGCGGAAGCGCGGCAGGTGCGCGGCGAAGAACGTCAGCACCCGGTCCAGTTGCCCGGACGGGAAGGCCATGGTCGGTTCCAGCAGCCACTTGCGCAGCAAGCGCGGCGGGAAGTCCGGCTCCACGGCGTGGAGGTTCTGCGCCTGGATGACGTACGTGCGCCGGCCCGCGAGCACGATGACGTCCTTGAGCGGGTAGCCCACGCCGTCCGGGAACAGCAGCTCAATCTGCGCGGTGGCGCCATCCGGACGCGACTCCAGATGGATTTGCGGCCGCACGGGCTGCTCCATGTAGACGAGCGGCGTGCCCCGGTAGATGACCCGGCGCTGGCGCAACAGCTCCAGCACCTCGCACAGGTCCTCGTCGGAGAGGACGATGCGCGAGTCGTAGCGGTGCTCATGGCGCGACAGCACCATGAAGATGCGCTCGTCCGCGGGCGCGATGCGGCTGCCTGCCTGGAGCAGACGCTTCACGTGCACGGGGCCCTTGGTCTGCGCGTCCTGACGGCGCACGTCCACGACCCAGTGGCGGTTGTTGGAGCCGCCCGCCCCCGTGCTCGCGGGGGTGAGCCGGTAGAGGAACTCGTAGTCGGGCAGTGAGGACAGGCCCAGCCAGCTCTCCACCTTGGCGAGCGCGGGCAGGCTGACGCCTTCCATCCCCGGCGCTCCGCCTCCGGGAATCTCCTCCTCGTCGTCCGGCCCCATGTCCTCGGGTTCGGGCGGCGGCGGAGGCGGCGCCGCTTTCTGCGGTGGCGGCGGTGGCCGGAAGCGGGCCGCGTAGATGAGTGCCACGGCGACCACGTGCTCGCAATGCGGGCCAGTGGTGTTCCACACCGGGCAGGTGCAAGAGGAAACGACTTTTCCCTCTCCAGGAATCAGGGCCACGTCGTAGCGCTCGCCGGACAGACCCGCGACCTGCGCGCGGATGCGTTCGGGTTCACGCGTGAGGCCGAAGACGCGGCGGCCTTCGGCCACCTCGCGGCCTTTCTTGAACGTGGTGGGCTCGACCTCGGCCTTGAGGGCGCGGAGCCAGAGTCCGTCCTGGGGGGAGAGAGGGTCTCGGGTGTCAGCGGTGGTTTGCACGGCTTGCAAGGGCCCCAGACTCCTTGGTCGGGGGGAACCGCCTCGCTTAACACAGTGAGGGGATCCCCGCGCGCGGGAAAAAATATGGCGTCCGCCAGCCGATGCGGCCGGGCGGCGCGAAGCTGTGAGATCATCAACGTCCGCCATGTCCCGGTCCCGTCCCAGTCCGCCCATCCTCCGGCCGTTGGCCCTGGGACCCTGCGTCCAGGGGCCCGCCAGGCCGGCTGTCACCCGGGCCGGGTACCCTGGGTCCCAGGTCCACCCCGGGTGTCATCCCCCGGGCTGAAACGCCGCCGTCCTCCTCCGGAGCCCACCCCCATGTCCCTAGACCCCACGCTCGTCTCCGACCTCCAGGCCGTCCTGCGGGATGTGCCGGACTTCCCCAAGCCCGGCATCGTCTTCAAGGACATCACCCCCATGCTGGCGGACCCGCGCCTCTTCGGCCGGGTGGTCACCGCCATGTCCGCCCCCTTCCGGGGCCAGCACATCACCAAGGTGGTGGGAGTGGAGTCGCGCGGCTTCCTGCTGGGCGCCCCCATCGCGCTGGCGCTGGAGGCGGGCTTCGTGCCCGCGCGCAAGCCCGGCAAGCTCCCGCACAAGCGCATCGTGGAGCGCTACTCGCTGGAGTACGGCGCGGACGGCGTGGAGATGCACGAGGACGCCATCCTCAAGGACGAGCGCGTGCTCGTGGTGGATGACGTGCTCGCCACCGGCGGCACCGCCGACGCCACGGGCCGGCTCATCGGCCGGCTGGGCGGGCAGATTGTCGGCTACAGCTTCCTCATCACGCTCGACTTCCTGGAAGGCGCGAAGCGGCTGGGGCCGGACAAGGTGACGTCCGTCCTCCGCTTCTAGCCCTCCGCCCGGCGACTTCCGGACTTCACGTCCGGTTGACGCTCGCGCCGGCCCTGTTTATAAGTTGGTCACACAACCTACAAACAAGACCGCGCCATGCCTCGTCCCTCCAATACCGAAGCGCGCCGGGAACAGATTGTCGCCGGGCTGCTCAAGGCCATGGCCGAGCGCGGCTACGAGGGCGCGTCCGTGGCGGAGATCGCCCGCGCGGCGGGCCTGAGCGCGGGGCTGGTGCACTACCACTTCGAGGACAAGCAGGAGATCCTCCTGACCCTGGTGCGCTCGTTGGCGGCTCGCGCACGGCAGCGGTTCAGCACCCGGGTGGCGAAGCTCGCCCCGGACGACGCTCGCGGGCGGGTGGAGGCGTTCGTGGACGCGTTCCTCGCCACCGGGCCGGACGCGGACGTGGCGGCGGTGGCGGGCTGGGTCACCATCAGCGCGGAGGCCATCCGGCAGCCGGAGGTGCGCGTCGCATACGAAGAGGTGGTGCGCGCGGACCTGGAGCAGTTGGAGGCGCTGGTCGCGGCGGTGGTGGGCAAGCGCCGCGCGCGTCCGCTGGCCGCGGGTCTGTTCGCCGCCATCCAGGGGTACTTCGTGCTGTCCGCGAGCGCGCCCGGGCTCGTGCCCCCTGGCTCCGCGGCGGGCACCGTGAAGCGCATGGCCGCGGGGCTTCTGGACGCGGCGACTTCTTCTTCACCGGACCGTGAGGTGTCGTGATGACCATCGCCATCTACGCAGGCAGCTTCGACCCCGTGACGGCGGGACACCTGTCGGTGGTGCGACAGGCGGCGCGCCTCTTCAGCCACGTCGTCGTCGTGGTCGCGGTCAACCCGAACAAGCACACGCTGCTCACCGCGGAGGAGCGCATGGCGCTCATCCGGGAGGCCGTGGCCCGGCATCCCAACGTCTCCGTCACCTTCACCGAAGGGCTCATCGTGGAGCTGGCGCGGGAGATTGGCGCGAGCGTCCTGCTGCGCGGCGTGCGCGGCGCCACCGATGCGCAGTTCGAGACGGAGCTGGCGCAGATGAACCGCGCGCTCGCGCCGGAGCTGTCCACCCTCTTCCTGCCCGCGGAGGCGCACCTGGCGGAGGTGTCCAGCAGCGCCCTCAAGGAGCGCCTCACGCGCGGCGAGGACGTGTCCGCATTCTGCCCTCCCGCCGTCGCCGCGAAGCTGCGCGAGCGGCTGTCCCCTTCCCTCCGGAGCCATCCATGAGCCTGTCCTTCATCCCCCTGGGCGTCGGTGATGCCTTCTCCGCGCTCTACTACTCGTCGTGCCTGGCGCTGGAGGCGGAGGACCAGGTGCTGCTGCTCGACTGTCCGCACCCCATCCGCAAGATGATGCGCGAGGCGTCCGAGTCCTCCGGCGTGCACCTGGACGTGGAGCGCGTCAGCGCCGTGGCCCTCACGCACCTGCACGCGGACCACGCCTCTGGCCTGGAGGGCCTGGGGTACTTCTCCTTCTTCGTGCTGCAGCGGAAGATGGAACTGCTCGCGCACCCGAGCGTCACGCGCCGCCTCTGGGAGGGCCACCTGGCCGCGGGCATGGAGTGCCTCATCGAGCAGCAGGGCGCGGGGCCCAGCCACAAGCACTTCGAGGACTACTTCACGCACACGCCGCTGCACCTGGAGCGCGCGGTGAAGCACGGCCCGTTCGAAATCGAGTGCCGCTTCACCTATCACCACGTGCCCACCACCGCGTTCCGCATCCGCGCCGGGGGCCGGTGCCTGGGCTACAGCGCGGACACCGCGTTCGACGAGGGGCTCATCTCCTGGCTGTCCGAGGCGGACCTGGTCATCCACGAGACGAACTACGGCGTGCACACGCCCTACGAGAAGCTGGCGGAGCTGCCGGAGGCCACTCGCGCGAAGATGCGCCTCATCCACTATCCGGACCTGTTCGACACGAGCGGCAGCGTCATCGAGCCGCTGGTGCAGGGCCGGCGCTACACCGTCTGAGGACGGAGCGCGTGGCTGGTTGGACGCCCTTCATCCACCGGGAAGAAGGGCTTGGGGCTTGGGGCTTGCGCGTTGCGCCATGTCCGGTCCGCTCGCCTTCACGCGCCGAGTGCGCTAGGCCGAGACGGGTTGGCGCTCCCCCCGTGCCCCCGCAAGAGAACGACTGTCCGATGATGAAGAAGACCGTGAGCACCTGGGCGGTGCTGCTGCCGCTCGTGTTGGTGCTGGCCACTCGTTCAGCCGGGGCCGCCGGGGCCGCCGAGCCGACGCCTCCCCCTGACACCGTCCGCCTCACGATCCTCCACCTCAACGACGTCTACCAATTCCAGCCCACCGCCCGGAACCGGGGCGGCCTGTCGCGCGTGGCCACGCTCAAGCAGCAGGCGCTGAAGGAGTCGCCGCACGTCCTCACGCTGCTGGCGGGCGACACGCTCTCGCCTTCGGTGGAGTCGTCCGCGGAGGTGGCGGGCGAGGCACTCAAGGGCAAGCAGATGATCGACGCGTGGAACGCGCTCGGTCTGGACTACTCCACGGTGGGCAACCACGAGTTCGACTTCGGGGACGACGTGCTGCGCGCGCGCCTCCAGCAGTCGCGCTTCCCGTGGCTGGGCGCCAACGTGATGAGCGTGAAGTCAGGACAGGTGTTCGACGGGCTCAAGGCGTGGGACTTGCGCGACGTGGGCGGCGTGAAGGTGGGCATCTTCGGCGTGGTGCTGCCGGAGACGCAGACCTCGTCCAAGCCGGGCAAGGACACGCGCATCACGCCGTACTGCGAGGCGGCGAAGCGCTCCGTGGACGAGCTGCGGGCCGCGGGCGCGCAGTTCGTGCTGGGGCTCACGCACCTGACGGTGGAGCAGGACCGCGAGCTTGCGAAGTGCGTGCGCGTGGACCTCATCATCGGCGGGCACGACCACGACCGCGTGGAGGAGACCGTCGCGGGCACGCCCATCTTCAAGCTGGACGAGGACGCCATCGACCTGGGCCGCGTCACGCTGGACCTGGACGCGAAGACGGGCGCGGTGAAGAAGCTCGCGTGGAAGGTGATTCCCATCACCTCGAAGACTCCGGACGACGCGGCGTTCGACGCGCAGATGAAGCCCTATGCGCCGCTGCTGGCCACGCTGGCGGAGCGCATTGGCCGCTCGCCGGTGGCGCTGGAGGCGCGCAGCGCGCAGAACCGGATGGGGGAGACGAACCTGGGCTCGTTCCTGGCGGACGCGTTCCGCGAGGCGATGGGCGCGGACGTGGCGCTCGTGAACGGGGGCGCCATCCGCGCGGACCGGGTGCTGCCCGCGGGGACGATGACCCGGCGCGAGCTGTACTCGCTCATGCCCTACCGCAACGAGCTGGTGGTGCTGATGGTGAAGGGGGCGGTGCTGCGCGCGGCGCTGGAGAACGGCGTCAGCCTGAGCAGCCTGGACGGCAAGCCGCCCGGCCGCTTCCCACAGGTGTCCGGACTGCGCTTCACCTACGACCTGCGCAAGGCGCCGGGCGCGCGGGTGACAAAGGTGGAGGTGAAGGGCAAGCCGCTGGACGACGCGGCGGTGTACCGGCTGGCCACGCTGAGCTTCGTGGCGCAGGGCAACGACGGCTACTCCATGTTCAAGGACCTGCCCGCGGTGCCCAGGGGCCTGGATGTGTCGCCGTGGGAAGCACTCGGCACCGCGTTCCGCACCGGCAAGCCCGCGCCGCGAGCGAAGCCCCAGGGCCGCATCACGGTCATCGGCGCGCCCAGGGGCGGACTGCGCGCGCATCCGACGATGAAGTAGCGACTACCGCCAGGGCGCGGTCCAGCCTCGCGCCCGGTAGACGACCCGCCCCGCCAGCTCGCGCAGCATGTCCGTGCTCTGGTTGAGCGCTCCCGTGCGTGGCAGCCAGCTCAGCTTCGCGGGGGGAATCGTCGAGGAGCGGAGGTCCACCGCGAGCGTGTCCGCCTTCAGCCCCACCGCCGCGAAGCAGCCGGCCGCTCGGGGCAGGTGCGCGGCGCTCGTCACCAGGAGCAGCGACTTCCAGCCGTGCGCGCGCACCAGCGGCGCCGACTCAAGCGCGTTCTCGCGGGTGTTGCGGCTGCGCCCTTCCTTCACGATTCGCTCGGGCGCGATGCCCCAGTGCTCCAGCTGCGCGGCCAGCACGTCCGCCTCCACCACCGCCTCCGGCCTCGCGTCCAGGTTGCCGGCCGTAATCAGCACCTGCCGTGCCCGGCCGTCGTGCAGCAGCTCGAAGGTGCGCATCATCCGCTCCGGCGCGGCGTTGTACTCCGGGTGCCCCGAGCGCTCCGTGGCCGCCGCGTCCAGTCCTCCGCCCAGCAGGATGACCGCGTCGTAGACGGTGTCCGGCCGGTACGTGCTCACCGCGTCCGCCTCCGTCGCGCGCGTCAGCAGCGCCACCGTCGGCTCGATGGAGAACACGTACAGCACGGCCAATGCCAGAAGCTGGGACACCAGCGACAGGCGCTTCCACCGGCGCAGCACCACGCCCCCCACGCCGAACAACAGCGCCCAGGTGAGCGGGGACAGCAGCAGATCCAACAGCTTCGATAGGACGAGGAACATCGCTGAGCGCCGTTACCGACCCGACCGGGACTTGATGTACTGCCGGGCCTCCGCCGCGCCGGCCCCTCGCGGACGCAACTGCAGGTAGCGCCGGTAGTGCTCCACGGCCACCCCCGCCCTGGC
>NZ_RAWN01000225.1:0-14898 GCF_003668895.1 Corallococcus sp. AB045 | reverse complement strand
TGATGATGCCGGGCATGGGCGGGGCGAATCCTAACGCGCTCCCGGTGCGTCGGCGGGACCGGCGGTGCCCGGAGGCCTGGGCGCGTGCCAGTCCCAGTAGGGCGGCGTCCCGTTGCGGTAGGCGGGGCCGCCCCAGTCACCCCGGTGGCAGTGGGAGCGGTGGTGGCGGGCGAGGCTCGCGAAGCCGGAGGCATAGCCTCCGAGGGCACCCGCGGCGAGGAGGACGACGAGCAGACGGTGGCGCATGGGCAATCTCCAGGAAGAGGGGAGGGGGACTCAGACGAAGGACGCGGAGCCGTCATCGTTGTGGGGGCGGCCACCCCACCGGCCGTACCCGCCGCAGCGCCGGCCGTGCCAGCCCCGGCCCTCGCCGCGCCAGCCGTAACCCCAGCCGTGCTCGATGATGTCCGCGAGCTCGCGGCGCTGGTTGGGCTCCAGCGCCTCGTGCACCTGGGACAGGGCGTCCTGCACGGCGTTGCGCAGCGTCTCCAGCGCCACGTCGTGGCGGGTGAACAGCTCGCGCAGCATGGCGCCGTCGAAGTGCTCCCCACGCAGCGAACCCGCGAGCGACGTGCGGCTGGGGCCCCACTGGTCCTTCACCTTGGCGAAGGCCTCGCGCACGTTCTCCACCGCCTTCACGATGACCTTCTCCTGGCCGGGGGACGTCTCCAGCCGCTCGAAGAGCCAGCGCAGCCGGGGGCGCATGCCAAACCGGCCTCCGCGGCCGTAGGAGGGGTGGTGCCCGTAGCGCCCCCGGCGCAGCGTGGCGAAGAGACCGGCGAGGCAGGCGGTACCGAAGAGGAATCCGAACATGGTCTTGGCTCCAGGAAGCAGGCGGGCGCCGAACCGGCGGGCCCGTGTCGTTTCTGACGGAGCTCAAGGTAGAGGGCGGGTGTGAAGCCCACGCCCGGCGGCGGTGAAGAAATGTGAAGGGCCGGGGAGGGGTGTCCGGAATGCCCGGCGGGGCATGGGATGTTCCAAAGCCGGGCCTCGACTGCATCCGCTGTGTCGGATGAAGGACGACTGCCAGCGGGATTCCACCCTCAGGAGTGGTGTTCGCGCTGGAAGTGGGTAGAGTACCCGGCGTGCCGGGGCGGTGTTCGTTCCGGCACCGGTGGAAGGCGCGAGCCTCTCACCTGTTCAGAGCAGAGAAAGAGAAGAGACTCACAATGGCTTCTGGTACCGTGAAGTGGTTCAACGACGCGAAGGGCTTCGGTTTCATCGCGCAGGACAATGGCGAAGACGTTTTCTGCCACCACACTGCGATCAACATGGATGGCTTCCGCACCCTGGCCGAGGGCCAGAAGGTGGAGTTCGAAGTCACCAAGGGCCCCAAGGGCCTGCAGGCGCAGAACGTTCGCGCCGGCTAAACGAGCCGAACCTTTGACTCACCCCCTGCGGTGAGTCCTCGAAGCCCAGTCTCCCCAAGGAGGCTGGGCTTTCGTCTTTCCGGACGCAGGGCAGGCGGGCGGCCATCGCGACGCGGTCCGCCACGATCCGGGGTCTTCCCTACCTTCTCCCAGGAGGAGCGCGGCGCCGGACGCCGCCCCCCCAAGGAGAGGCGAACATGGGCGACACCAGCGTGAAGAAGGTCGAAAGCCGCCATTCCCCCAAGGGGGAGATGGGCCAGAAGTACCTCGCATCCGGCGTCCGTGTGGCCATGCGGCTGTGGGAGGACGAGCCGCCCGCCGAGGCCAAGCCCGCCAGCACGCGCGACTACGAGACCGTGGGCTTCGTGCTCAAGGGCCGCGCGGAGCTGCACCTGGAGGGGCAGATCATCCTGCTGAACCCCGGCGACTCCTGGCTCGTGCCGCGCGGGGCCAGCCACACGTACAAGGTCCTGGAGACCTTCTCCGCCGTGGAAGCCACCAGCCCCGTCTCCTCCGCGCATGGCCGCGACGAGCACGAGGCCCCGAAGGGCGCCAAGGCGTGACGGAGGGGTGGGTTCAGGGACCGGCCTCCGGAGACGTGCCCGGGGGCGGTTCCCGTTCGAAGCGCAGGCCCATCACTGCGTCCGCCTCTGGGGTGGAGGAGCAGCGGAAGGGCTCTGTCTCCTGCTTCATGCACGCGAGCGCCGTGCCCGGGGGGACGGGCTCGTAGTCCTCGGCCGCCTTCTTCCAGGCACAGTTGAAGACACCCGGGATGTATCTCTGGATGGGGCTGCACCGCAGGCCCGATGCGGATTGGGGCGCCCCCAGGGCGTACTCCGTGCCGCGGCAGACATAGGTCGCGGCGGCTTCCGGCGGTGACTCGCAGCGCAGGGTCTCCTCGTCCTCGGGATCCTGGACGAAGCGCTCGCAGGCCTTGCGGCTGATGAATGACCTGTCGTGGCCCGGCCCACCGCTCGGGTTGCTGTCGTACCAGAGCTGGATGCGCTCGCCATGGGTGGCGCGGAGCAGGGCCTGCGCGATGGCGGAGTCAATGCCAGGCAGATGGAAGACGGCGATGAAGGGTTTGCCCGCCGCTTCCGCTGCCTCGACGCAGGCCTTCGTCTTGAGCCGCTCCTCGGGGCCCCGGGCTTCGCCGCAGTCCACCGCCTGGGCGTCCGCCAGGGGGCGCGCGGCCGCCACGATGTCGCAGTCCGTGTGATGCACCTGCGAGGTGAAGCGGACGGTGGCTGTTGTGGCGGGAGGCGTCTTCTGGACGCCCGCACATCCCGACACACCGAGCAGGCCGAGGGCCGCGACGAAGCGATAAGCGGTCATTCCAAGAGGCTCTCGCGCCAGGAGGCCCGCATGCAAGACACCCAGCCCCGCCCATGTCAGCCCCACGGGCAGGCTCCGTCCGGGGGCGCATGCGAATCCTATCGGTTGAAGAGAAGCCCCTTTATGAGTGGTGGTACCTGAACGCGTCGCCGCGCGGAGGCAGCCGTGCGGAGCGGCTCCCCTTGCTCCGCGGACAGGTGGACGCCCTGCCTGGGGACCTGGAGGCGGTCATCGCGCTCTCGGACCTCCAGGGCATGGCGCCGCATGCCTTGCAGGGCGGGGCGGCGGCGCTCCTGGGAGAAGTCGTGGCCGACGAACTGGCGATGATGTGCAAGGCGGGCGACCTCCCTCCCGCGAACCGCACCGGCATCATCCTGGCGGGAGACCTCTTCTCCAACGACACCGCGGACGAACGGGGCGCATCCGGCGACGTGCGGAGCGTCTGGACTGCCTTCGCCAGGTACTTCCGTTGGGTCGTTGGCGTGGCGGGAAATCACGACACCTTCGGCGGTACCCAGGCGCGCGAGCGCTTCTTCCGCCAACCCAGGCAGAAACTGCTGGATGGCGAGGTCATCGCGCCGGACGGACTCCCGGTGGGCGGGGTGAGCTACATCATCGGGCGCCCGGACAAGCTCAACCGGCGCGAGCAGTCCGCCCAGCTGGAACGGATTGAAGCGGTGTTGCTCCAGGACCCGGAGGTGCTGGTCCTCCACGAGGGCCCGGACGTCCCGGGGACAGGGCTGCGCGGCAACGCCGTCATCCGGGAGGCGGTGGAGCCCTGGAGCAGGCTCCTCGTCATCTGCGGCCACTGTCATTGGGACGTGCCGTTCGTCACGCTCGCGAGCGGGACCCAGGTCCTCAACGTGGATGCGCGCGCGGTGATTCTCAGGCGTGCCGGGGCTTGATGGGAGCGCGCGTCCGGCGCCCCCAGAAGACAAAGAGCGACAGCGCGACCAGGAAGAAGTTGAAGGGCGTGTTCGCCGCCTCGCCACGAGAGAAGTGGAAGGCGATGGCGCTGGCCTGGAGCAGCGCGCAGCCCAGGGCCGCGAGGACCGTCAGGCCCGGTTTCACCCGCGTGAGCGAGGGCAGGATGACGCCCAGCCCGCCCGCCAGGTCGACCGCGACGATGAAGTACAGGAACGCGGGAGGCACCTGGCCTGCCCACGGAATCATCGCGGCGAGCTCTGGCAGGGGCGTGAGGGCCTTCCAGATGCCCGAGCCGACGAAGGTGACACCCAGCAGCGCCTGGACGACCCACAGGCCCACGTGAAGGGCCTTGGACGGCTTCGCTGAAACGCCAACGGGAGGGGAGAGCGTATCCATACGTGGCTCCATGGTTACTTCCGTGTGCCTGGTTACGGATGATGACCACGTCTCTCTGGCATACCGTGCACAGGCCGGACAAGGAGGCACATTGAAGTCACCAGGGTACGGAAAGATGACCGGGCGCTATGACGACGACTGCGTCGCGACGCGCGAAATCCTGAGCCTCGTCGGGGACAAGTGGAGCGTGATGGTCATCGTCAACCTGGGAGAAGGCCCGGTGCGCTTCAGCGAGCTCAAGCGCGCCATCGAAGGCATCTCCCAGCGCATGCTGACCCTCACGCTGCGCAACCTGGAGCGGGACGGACTGCTGACACGCACCGTGCACCCGACGACGCCGCCGAGCGTGGACTACGCGCTCACGAAGCTGGGGCGCACGCTGCTCGAACCGGTGTCCGTGCTCGCGATGTGGGCGCGGCAGCACCGGCCGGAGATTGAACGCGCCCGCGAGGCCTTCGCACGCACCGCCCGCGCGAAGTGACCGAGACTCCGTGAAAATGATAGATGTCTGGGATGGACGAAGTCCCCGCCGCGCTCTGTCCCAGACATCCTGAAACACTCGCGGAAGGAACCTGCACCCGGTGCGGGACCTTCATCTGTGCCCTCTGTCGCAAGCGCGGGTTGTGTCCTTCCTGCCAGGAATTGAGCAAGCGTGAGAAGCCCTCCGGGCGCGCGGTGCTGGCCCTGGTGTTCGCCACCGTGGGCTTCTGCGGCTTCGCCCCGGGCATCGTCGGACTGGTGCTGGGACAGAAGGAGCTCAACGCCATTGAAGCAGGCCAGGCCCCCGTGTCCGGGCACGAGCCCGCGGTGATCGCACGCAACGTGGGCTGGTTCCACGTGGTGATGTTCTTTCTTCTCCTTCTGGGGCTGTACAACCACCTCTGAGCCGGGGCGGGAGTTCTTCGATGGGTGTGTTGAAGCTGGCATTGGAAGAGGGGGGGCCCCAGAACCTGGAGCTGTTCTGGGGCGAAGGCTGGAGGAACCTGCAGATCGAGCTGAACGATCAGCCGGTGGGCTCGGTGGAGGACCCGCTCCAACTGGAGCATGGGGTGGAGTTCACGCTCCCGGACGGGAACGTGCTGCACGTCCAGCTCGTCCATGTCGTCGCGACGGAGCTGCGGGTGATGCTCAACGGCGTGCCGCTGCCAGACAGCGCGTCGGATCCCATCCCGCAGGCCCGCTCCGCGACGTACATGCTCTACGGGATGGCGGCCTTCACCACGGCGTCCTCGATGGTCCTGTTCGTCGTGGCGAACGACCCGGGGACGCAGCTTCCGATGACCTTGGCCAACGTCCTGTTCGGAGGCTTCCTGGCCGTCCTGGGCTTCTTCATGTTCAAGCGCTCGCGCGTGGCGCCGCTGGTGGCCATCCTGCTCTTCGCCGTCGACACCCTCACCACGACCTTCGAGAAGATGACGACGCCGGAGGGGCTTGGGCTGTCCGACATGTCGCGGCTCGTCGTCCGCATCTTCATCTTCTCGGTGCTCACCAAGGGCTTCCTGGGCGCGAGGGAGCTGGCGCGGCGCGGGAAGCAGGGCCCGGCCACCGTGCCGCCTGCCGTGGGCCCGGTGGCCGCCAGCCCGGCAACGAGTCCTTCTCTTGGCGCGAGGACCGGCACAGGATGACGGGAGGATGCCTCCCCGCGCTGCCCGTCCACCCCGCTGTACGCGTTGCAACCTGGCGAAACACCTGTGCCTGTGCACGGAGGTTCCCCGGGTGGAGACCCGGACCCGCTTCGTCTTCCTCCAGCACGTGATGGAGGTGTCCAAGCGGAGCAACACTGGAGGCGTGGCCGCGCTCGCCCTCGCGAACGCGAAGCTGCTCATCCACGGCTCGATGGCGGGGACCTTCGACATGGAGGTCCTCTCCGAACCGGGGACCTGGCTGCTCTTTCCAGACGGTCCCACCGCGCCGCCGGACGCGCCTCCTCCCAGGCAGGTGGTGGTGCTGGACGCGAACTGGTCGCAGGCGCGGAGGATGACCCAGCGGCTCCCGGAGCTGCGGGCACTGCCCCGGCTGGTGCTGCCTCCGCCGGAGCCCGGCCTGCTCATGCTTCGCGAACCCTCGCACCCCGCCGGCATGTCCACCCTGGACGCCGTCGCCCGCGCGGTGGCCCTGCTGGAAGGACCGGACGTGGCGGCCCCGCTGGCGCGGCTGGCCGCGCTCCGGGTGCAGCGCATCGCCGACTGTGGGACGCTGAACTGAGCCCCATGGGATACCGGCTGATCATCTTCGACTTCGACGGGACGCTCGCGGACAGCGCGGACTGGTTTCGCGGCATCTTCAACGACGTGGCGCGGCGCTACGGCTTTCGCAGCGTCAGCGCGGAGGAATTGGAGTCGCTGCGTGGGCAGGACACCCGGACCATCATCGCGCGGCTCGGCGTGCCCATGTGGAAGATGCCCTTCATCGCCGCCCACATGCGCAAGCTCGTCGCGCGTGACGCGCACCGCATCCCGACCTTCCCGGGCGTGGAGGCGATGCTGGAGCAACTGGAGGCGCGGGGCATCACCCTGGCCGTGGTGAGCTCCAACGCGGAGGAGAACGTGCGGCGCGTGCTGGGGCCGGTGGCGTCCGCGCGCATCCGCCACTACGCCTGCGGCGCGGGCATCTTCGGCAAGCGGTCGAAGTTCCGGAAGGTGCTGAAGGCCGCGGGCGTGCGTCCGGGCGAGGCCCTCTCCGTGGGCGACGAGGTGCGCGACATCGAGGCCGCGGTGGCCGAGGGCATCGCCACCGCCGCGGTGACGTGGGGCTACGCGACGGAGGCGCTGCTGCGCTCACGCGCGCCCACCGTCGTCTTCACCCGCCTCGAAGAGTTGCTGCAAGCCGTCGCGGCGTAGGCGCGCCCTGCTAGCGCGTGGTGTTGCGCAGGTACTGCGCGTAGAAGCGGATGGCGGCGGCGTGCTCCTCCACGGAGAGCCGTTCGTCGCGGCCGTGCATCCGGGTGAGGTCCTCACGGTTCATCCGCACCGGCACGAAGCGGTACACGCTGTCGCTCAGGGGATGGAAGTAGCGCGCGTCGGTGGCCGCCACGGTGAGGAAGGGCGCCACCAGCACGTCCGGGAACACCTGCCGGATGCTGCGCTGCAACTGCCCCCATCCCTCCGTGTCCAGGCTCGACACCGGCGAGGCCTCGTCGCCCTCGGCGGTCAGCTCCACGCGCGTGTCATCCACCACGTCGCGCACGTGGGAGCGCACGTCCTCCAGGCTGTCGCCCGGCAGCAGGCGGACGTTGAGCACCGCGCGCGCCTGCGAGGGCAACACGTTGGGCTTGGGGCTGCCTTCGAGCATGGTGGCGGCGAAGGTGGTCCGGATGCTGGCGTTCGTGGAGGGCGCCCCGGCCATCTGCCGTTCGATGACGGGCGCGAAGAGCCAGGTGTTGGCGAAGAGCAGGCGCATGCCGAAATTCATCTCCGGCCCCACATACTCGAAGAGCGCCCGCGTCCCGCCGCGCAGCTCGGGCTTGAACGGGTTCTCCTCCAGCCGCACGAGCGCCCGGGCAAGCGTGTTCGCGGCCGTCTGTGGGGGCGGCATGGACGCGTGTCCGCCCGCGCTCCGCACCACCAGCTCCACGCGCGCCGAGCCCTTCTCCGCCACGCCCACCAGCGCCACCGGCGCGGCCACGCCAGGCACGAGCCCCACGCCGATGGGGCCGCCCTCGTCCAGCACCGACTCCAGGCCCACGCCCCGCTCACGCAGCAGCGCGGCCACGCGCGCGGCACCGTCATGCCCGCCCACCTCCTCGTCCGCGCCGAACGCGAGCATCACCGTGCGGCGGGGGCGGTAGCCCTCGGCGAGCAGGCCCTCCACGGCCTCCAGGATGGCGAGCACGCTGCCCTTGTCGTCCAGCGTCCCGCGCCCGTACACGTAGCCATCCGCCACGACGCCACCGAAGGGCGGGTGGCTCCAGGTGGCCTCCGCCTCCGCGGGCACCACGTCCAGGTGGCCCATCAGCAGCACGGGCCGCAGGGCGGGCTCCGAACCCTTCCATGTATAGAGACGGGCATGCGCGCCCACGGCCTCATGCGCCAGCTCCGCGTGCACGCGGGGAAACCGGGCGACGAACCCGGCGTGCAGCGCCTGGAAGGCGGCGTCCTCCGCGCTCATGCCGTCGGAGGCGGCGATGGTGCGGTGGCGCAGCGCCTCCGCGAGGCGGCCCGCGGCCGCGGCGGCATCCACCGCGAAGGGCTCGGCGGGCTCGGCGGTCACCTGCCGTGAACCGAAGCGCAGCGTGCGGACGACGAGGACGCCCACGAGAAGCAGGACGAGGACCAGCAGGACGAGGAGGACGCGCTTCATCGGTTGGGAGTTCCCGGAGAGGTCGCCGCCGAGCGTAGCAGCAGGCGCGGCGCGCCACTCCCGCCGGCGAACCCGAAGACCGCGACGACAGGGCGAGGCCCAGGGGCATTGCCGCCCGGATTCCAACATCGGGGATGCCCCGGCGGGGGGGCTCCTGCGCGGGCCCTGAACGGCTAGCCTGCAACGCGAAAGCCAGTAACAAAATGAAATACATTCGTGATGACACTGGTGGCGGGGGAACAGCCATGCGGATGATGCGAACGAGCGCGGTGCTCGTCCCTGATCAGGGGGCGTCAGCGCTGTCGGAAGACTACTTCCGTTCCGCGCACCATCTGCGAGCAGAGCGGGTGACGCATACGCTGCTCATCGAGGACGGCGGGGGGAACGCGCAGCGGGTGCCGCTCATCGTGCGGCCCATTGAAGGAACGCCCTACCGCGATGCCATCTCCCCGTATGGGTTTCCCGGCGGCGCCCTGGTCGGGCTCCAGGAGGTATCGAAGGAGGAGGTGGATTGGTCGGGAACGGAGCTCGTCAGCATCTTCGTGCGCGACCGCGTCTCGGGCCCCCGGTGCTTCGCGGGCGGGACGGAGCGCAACGAGGTGTTCTTCATCGACCCGCGCCTGCCGGTGGCCTTCCGGGAGATGCATTACCGGCACATCCGGCGCAACCTCCGGCTGGGCTTCGTGAGCACCGCGTGTGAGGCGCGCGAGGCGTCACGCGAGGACCGGGAGGGATTCCAGGAAGCCTACCGGCAGACCATGGTCCGCGAAGGGGCGAGCTCCCGGTACTTCTTCTCCGATGTCTATTTCGAGGAGCTGTTTTCATCCCCGTACGCCTGGCTGGTGACGACGCACGCACCGCAAGGGGGCGTGGCCTCCGCCGCGCTGTGTGTCAGCAGCGACGGCATGCTGCACTACTACCTGGGCGGAACGGTGGATGCGCATCTGGCGCGCTCGCCGGCGAAGAACGTCTTTGGAACGCTGGCGGAGCTCTGCTCGAGACTCGGCGTCCCGCTCCATCTGGGCGGAGGCATCCGGCCGGGGGACAGCCTCGAGCAATTCAAACGGAGCCTGTCCAACGCGAGCTCCCGCCTCCACACCCATGAGCTGATCTGCGAGCCGACGGTGTATGCCCGCCTGTCGGAAGGCCGCACCGGCAGCGACTTCTTTCCGGCCTACCGCTCGCCCCGGAGTTGAATGGCATGTCGCATTCCCGCCCTCCGCCAGAAGGGCCGGCGCATGCGGAAGACGTGACACATGTCCGCGACCCAAGGTCTCATGGTGAGAGCGACGGAAGACACCTAACGTTGGACGCGCTCCGAGTGCTGATCGGAGAGAGCAGGAAAGGGTGAACCCGGATGACACGCATTCCAGCCGCTCCAGAGGCGAGCCCGCCGCGTCTGGTGGAATTGGATGCGCTCCGGGGATTCGCCGCGCTGGCGGTCGCGCTGTATCACTTCACGGCGGAATACAGCGACCTCTACGGGCACTCGGTTCCCCTCTGGGAGATGCGCTTCGGGAAGTATGGGGTCCAGCTCTTCTTCGCCATCAGCGGCTTCGTCATCCTGATGTCGCTGGAGCGCGTCGAACGGGCCCGGGACTTCGTATGGAGCCGCGCGGCCCGGCTCTATCCGTCCTATTGGACGGCCGTCGCGCTCACCTTCACGGTGGTGACGCTGTTCGGACTGCCGGAGCGCGAATTCAGCCTCCAGACGGCCCTGGTCAACCTGACCATGTTTCATGAGCTCCTCCGCGTCCCGCACGTCGACACCGTGTATTGGACGCTGACCATCGAGCTGTCCTTCTACCTGCTGATGTTCGTGCTCGCGTACGCGCGGGCGCTCCCCAAGGTCATCCCCATCTTCATCGGGCTCGTCGTGCTGCAGACCCTGGCGGAGCTGGCGGCCCAGGCCGTGGGCATGAGCTTCCTGGCGAGACTCGCGAGCCGGCCGCACCTGCAGTACTTCGCGCTGGGCGTGCTGGCCTTCAAGCAGAGCCGCGGCGAGGTCTCCCTGCCGTCCGCGGTGGTGCTCGTGGCCGTCAGCTTCGCGCACGAGGTGCTCGTGGGCAGTGAGGCCCCCGCCCCCGTGTTCCCGGTGGTGCTGGGCCTTTCCTATGCGTTGTCCCGGGGCTGGCTGCGCTGGCTCACCTGGCGCCCGCTGCTCTTCATGGGGTTCATCTCCTATCCGTTCTACCTGGTCCACCAGAACATCGGTTACGTCATCATCCGGCGGCTCGAGGCCGCGGCCTGGCGCCCGGAGGCCGCCATCGCGGTCGCGCTGGGGGCCGGGTTCCTGCTGGCCATCGTCATCACCTATGGGGTCGAGCAGCCCGCGTTGCGAGCCTTCCGGCAGTGGCGGCGGAAAACAGGAGCCCCGGCGGCGATCCCGTCACACCCCGCCTGAGGGCCTCCGCGCCCCGCGCTGAAGCAGGGGGCGGCGGGCCCTGCATCGCTCATGGAAAGGATGCGCTCGAATGAATCACACCGAAGCCTTGCGACTGACGTCTCCAGGCCTGAAACCCTGCCGCGCCACCCTGATTGCTGACGCGGGGAGGTCCGCCGTGTCGGAGGACTACTTCCGCTCCGCGCACCACCTGCGGGCCGAAGGCGCGACCCATACCCTGCTCATCGAGGACGGCGAGGGGAACGCGCAGCGCGTGCCGCTCATCGTGCGGTCCATTGAAGGAACGCCCTACCAGGACGCCATCTCTCCGTATGGCTTTCCCGGTGGGCGGCTGGATGGATTGAGCGGGGTCTCGAAGGACGCCGTGGACTGGACCGGCATCGGGCTCGTGAGCCTCTTCGTGCGCGACCGTGTCTCGGGGCCCCGGTGCTTCGCGGGTGGGACGGAGCGCAACGAGGTGTTCCTCATCGACTCCCGGCGCCCCATCGAGTTCCAGGCGGAAGCCCGCCGGCAGATGCGGCGCAACAACCGGCTGGGCTATGTGAGCAGCTGTGGTCCGGTGCGCGAGGTCTCGCACGAGGATCGCGAGGGTTTCAAGGAGGTCTACCGGCAGACCATGGTCCGCGACGAAGCGCACGCCCGGTATTTCTTCTCGGATGCGTACTTCGAGGACTTGTTCGCCTCTTCCGTGGCCTGGCTCGTGACGACGCGTGCACCGGACGGCCGCATCGCCTCTTCAGGGGTGGCGGTCGCCAGCGACGGCGTGCTGCACTACTACCTGGGCGGGACGGCGGATGCGCACCTGTCGCGCTCTCCGGCCAAGAACACCATCTTCGAGGCCATGGTGGAGCTCAGCATCCGCCTGGGACTGCCGTTGCACCTGGGCGGCGGCGTGCGGCCAGGTGACGGCCTCGAGCAGTTCAAGCGGAGCTTCTCGAACACCAGCTCCCGCCTCCACACCCACGAGGTCATCTGCGAGCCCTCGGTGTACGCGCGCCTCTCGGCGGGCCACGGCAACACGGGCTTCTTCCCGGCGTATCGCGCGCCGAGGAGCTGAACAGGGGCGGGCCGGCCCTCCGGTCTTCGCGCACCCTGTCAGGACCGGCCCGGTGTCTTCGTCCCGCCCGGACCCCGATGCACCCAGGAGCCCGCCGGATGGCAGACGCCAGTTCCGCAGATGAGTGAGCCGCGGCGACACGTCCACTGTTGCCGCGGCCCTCTGCCCCAGTTCATCCCGGTCCCCGTGGAGAGGCAGATCGCCGCCAGATGATCCTCATTTGCGCGGATGCCTTCATGTCTGACCCGAAAGTCCTGTCGTGGAATCACACCGTGCCAGCAGCGCTGTTGCTGATGGCCCCCTTCGACCTCCTGGCCTCGCTGGCCATGGACATCTACCTCCCCGTGGTTCCGGCCATGACCGGAGTCCTCGGCACCTCCCCCTCCATCATCCAACTCACGCTGAGCCTCTACATGGTCATGCTCGGGGCCGGGCAACTGGTGTTCGGCCCGCTCTCGGACCGCATCGGCCGGCGCAGGGTATTGCTGGGGGGCGCGTGGGTGTTCGCGACCACCTCCTTCCTGCTCGCGAGCACCACCGATGCCGCGATGTTCGTCGGGCTCCGGCTCCTGCAAGCCGTGGGGGCCTCCGCGGCGCTCGTCGCGACGTTCGCCACCGTCCGGGACGTCTATGCGGAGCGGCCCGAAGGCGCGGTCATCTACAGCCTGTTCAGCGCCATGCTGGCCTTCGTCCCGGCACTGGGCCCCATCGCCGGGGCCCTGCTCGCGCGGCACTTCGGATGGCGGGCCATCTTCGTCACGCTCGGCGTCCTGGCGACGGCGGCGCTGCTCCAGGCTTTGTCACGGTGGCCTGAAACACGCCCCTCCGGAGTGGCTCGGCAGGGAGTGTCCGTCCAGCGCATCCTGCGCGGAGGCGCGTTCTGGACGTACACGCTGGGCTTCAGCGCGGCGATGGGCTCCTTCTTCGTGTTCTTCTCCACGGCGCCCCGGGTGCTCATGGGACGGGCCGGCTTCTCGGAGCTTGGCTTCAGCCTGGTCTTCGCCACCGCCGCGCTGGCCATGATGGTGACGACGCGCTTCGCGAAGCACCTCGTGGCCCGCTGGGGGCTGGCGGGAAGCCTTGCCCGCGGCATGCTCCTGTTGCTGCTGGGCGCGGTGTTGCTCACCGCCGGGCAGCTCCTCACGGCGCCGTCCTTCTGGACGTTCGTCGTGCCCATGTGGGTCATCGCCGCGGGCATCGTTTTCGCCGTCTCCGTCACCGCCAATGGCGCGCTCCAGGCCTTTGGCGCCGTGGCGGGGACAGCGGTCGCGCTCTACTTCTGCATCCAGAGCCTCATTGTCGGCGTCGTGGGGACCCTGATGGTCGTCCTGCTCGACGGCGACACCGCGTGGCCCCTGGTGGGTTACGCCTCGCTCATGGCGGGGGTGACGTTGGGCTGCCTGGCAGCCTTCAAGCGCCCTTAGCCCTTCCGGTCCCGGCGCCACCTCGCGGGGGTGGTGCCGTGGGCTTTCCGGAAGGCCTTGCCGAAGTGCACCGCGTCGGCGAAGCCCGTCGCTTCGGCGACCTGCTCCAGTGACGCGGGCGTGGTCAGCATCATCGCCTGCGCGCGCTCGAGGCGGGCGCGCAGTTGCCATTGATAGGGCGCCACGCCGGTGGCGGCCTTGAAGGCGCGGCTGAAGTGCGCCTGCGACAGGTCCACCAGCGCCGCCAGCTCCGACAGCTCGACCCGGCCGGGCAGGCGCGACTCCATGAAGTCGAGCACCCGCCGGAGCTGCCACGGCGCCAGCCCCTGGCGCTTCGAAGGGCGTTCCGCGCGACGCGCTCCCAGCGTGGCGAAGAGGGCGGCGGTCAACCCATCGCCGTAGAGCTGGGTGGAGGGATCGTCGTCATCCACCACCTCGGCGAGCAGCCGCATCAAGGTCCAGAGGCGGTCATCCGAGAAGCGCAGCCTTGGCGCACCCAGCTCGGTGGGACTCAGCGGTTGGCCCAGGCGCTCGCCCAGGTCCTTCAGGTCGAACGTGAGCACGGCGTCGCGCACCAGGCGCGAATCGTCGCTGTAGCCCCACAGCGGCATGCCGGCGGGCATGAGGTTCAGCTGCCGGGGGACGTAGCCGATGGGGCAGGGCCGGCCTTCGCGCAGGCGCGGCTCGCAGGGCGACCCGACCTCCTCCAGCAACGCGCTCAGGCGCGTATGGCTTTCCAGGCACAGGGGCGTTTCGGCGGGCCCCGAACAGCGGGTGGCATTCACATCCACGCTGATGCCATTCCATTTCCTCCGGGTGACGGAGATGTCCACCACGTTCTCCGGCAGCGGGCTCAGCCGTTCCGCGCGCGTCTCCACGGCATCGTCCTCCCATTCCCCAGGCGGCGGGGAGTCACTTCCCGGGAGGACGATGTCAGCAGTCCGGAGGCGAGTCATCCCCTGGTCGGGGGCCCGCCGTGCCTTCAGACGCCCTTTCCGGCCCGGCCCGCCAGCAGCTGCAGCTCCCAGGCGAAGGCCACGGCGCTGCCTCCGCCGTGCTCGGACAACACGCCGGCGAGCCCGGTGGCGCTGTCCTCGCGGGCCCAGTCGCGCTGCCATTCGGCGACCACCGCCATCCAGGTGATGGGCGTCACGCCCGCCATCTGCATGCGGCGCACCGCCATCTCATGCGCTTCGCGGCTGACGCCTCCGGAGGCGTCGGTGACGGCGTAGACGTCATAACCTTCGCCCGCCGCCTGGATGGCGGGCATGGCCAGACAGATTTCGGTCCACAGCGCGGCGATGATCAGCTTCTTGCGGTCCGTCTTCTTCACCGCGTCAACCACGCGGCTGTCCTCCCAGGTGTTGATGAAGGTCCGGTCGATGGGCTTCTGCTCGGGGAACACGTCCTGCAGGCCCTTGACCAGGTAGCCGCCGCGCTCCTCGATGACGGTGGTGAGGATGGTGGGCACCTTGTAGACCCGGGCCGCCTTGGCCAGGCCGATGACGTTGTTGAGCACCATCGTCGGCTCATGGCTGTGCAGGTTGGCGAACTGGTAGGGCTGATGGTCGATCAGCACCAGCACGGAGTTCTGGGGCGTCAGCAGGGCTTCGAGCCCGCGGTGGGAGGGCGTTGGCGACGTGCTCATGGTCTGGAGACTCCTGGGAGGGGGGACAGAGGGGGAGG
>NZ_RAWN01000224.1:0-14959 GCF_003668895.1 Corallococcus sp. AB045 | reverse complement strand
CGCCTCGAAGGCTTTCGCGACGCGCGCCCACTCCGGCTTCTCCACCTGCTTCGCCATGCCCGGAAGCGTCCGCCGCGCGCCGATACCCCGGCAATGCCTCACGGCACGTCGTTGGCCGGACGGTTACGTTGGTAGACACCGAAGGTTTCGTCCACGAGCTGTACGTCCACCCAGCAAGCGTCCAGGACCGAGACGGCGCGCAACTTCTTCTTCGCGGCAAGTCCAGAAGGGACTTCCCTTGCCCGCACAAGCTCTGGAGGGATTCGGGCAATGAGGGCCGACGCAAGTGCTGGCTGGAGGAGAATTCCGGCTGGGATGTGGAAGTCGTCCGCCTGCGCAATGAGGGGCGGCAACGCTGGTACGGATTGCTTCCCAGGATTGAGCGTCCACCGCTTCCTCGTGGCTTCATAGTGGTCGTGCGCCGTTGGGGAGCGGAACGCACCTTTGGCTGGATCAATCTCTCTCGCCGCCTCAGCAAGGATTACGAGCAGAAGCCCTTTCCAGCGAGGCCTCCATCTAGTTGGCCATGACGACCCTCCTGCTGCACCGGCCTGCTCCTGCATGAGGGTTCGACAACACCCTCCAAGCCACGAGGTCCTGACGCGAGCAACAGTGGACGGGACTAACGGCCGGCCAACCAAACGCGTCGGGAGGCGAAGGACTGATGACTCAAACCAGCGACCGCCAAAGCACCATCCACATGCACGGCGCGAAACCACACCGCCCTAATCGCCACCCGCCAAGCCCATACCAAAACCCAACCTATGCGTCACCAACCTGATTCTCTTTGAAAAAATTAAGAAACGCTCTCCTCGACTGCTTCACACCAGAGAGCTTCGCCAACTCTGTCTCTGCGCCATCAGCATCTTCACCCAGCAACTTCGCAATAATCACAGGAGAAACAATCGCCGCCAATGCCGAATACCCATCACGCGCCCTTATCTTCCATACATAGGAATTATCAATATCCTCATCAGGAGGAATCGCCAGGACAACAAGGCGCTCGGCCGCAGACGGGTCACTCGCAAACCACGCCCTCAGCGCAACCTCGACCACCCCTTGCCCGGCGACCTCTCTCCACAACCGCAACACAATAAGCATCTCATTTCTCGACCAAACCCCGAGCACGCTACTGGATGCCAACTCAGCGCTAGCCCTCTTCGAAAATGAAGATTTCGAAGCTTCAACAGCCGAAATCCAGCCAGCCGAGACACTTCCCCTCTCCGCCTTTTCAACATTCGCCTTCTCAATCCCCCAACCAAGAACAAGGGCAGAGAAGTACAAACTACCAGCCTTCTGGATCACATACTCAGAAACAGAACTCAGGTCTTTTTCGTCACGACCGATCCACAGCGCTTCACCGCAAAACCGTGCCCCCTCTTCAAACGTCGACACACCCCAAAGCCCATCGCCCTGAGGCAGTTCTTGCGCTTTCACTGCCACAGTACTCGCCAGCAAGAATGCAGATTCCGAAGACATCGCATCCACATCCTGCCTGAATCTCGACACCAATTCCCTCCAACCGACACCGGACACGAGTTCATTCAGCATGGAGACAAACGAATCGTTCTCTCCCCGCCTCAAAGATCGAAGCATCGAGTTGTACTTCGCATCAGAAACAACACCCGTCGGAACCCCATAACTAAGAGCCTTCTCCAAGTACTCTTCCGACGCAACCCGCCGTTCTTTTCGCCACTCCACGTCAAAAGCGGCCGAATACTCACTCTTTGAACCAAACCGGGGAAACAAGATACGCAACAACTTTTCAACCCCTGACCTGCTCGAATTGGGCAACTCTTCTAGGGCTGCCTCCAGTCTACCGCCAACACTTTTTCGGGAAGCATTTCCAGGCCCATCCACTCCGGGCTTCAACACCACATAGGGCTCCGCACGAATTGCATCCATAACACCAGGATAAACTACCCGCATAGCCTCAAGCAGAATCAAGTCCACAACATCAACCTCATACTTAAGCAGCGCAACCGCGAAACCCACCGCGCTTAAAACTCTTTTAACCTGACGTATCGTCACCAACTCAACTTCCACGCCCAAGCGCCACCCATCAAGCAGCCTTCCAGCCTCCTTCGTTGATACTCCAACGCCAAGCTCTCCAAGGACTCTCTCCAGACCTCTCATTGCAATGTTCAAAAGATCCGCCTTTCTGACAGGCGGAACCTGAAGAGAAACCTGGATAATTTTCTCAAGGTATTCCCTGCCTTTATTAGCCTTCCCCTGCGCTCCCCACCCACCAGAAAGCGAATGAGCCACAACCTCTGGATCAAAGGAGAGAAAGTATGAAATCCAAGGCAGGTCGCCCACCAATCGAACCAGCTTAAACACCGTTCTGATGTCATTCGGCTCTAGTCGATCAATATCGTCAACAAAAACAACAACCCTCACCTTTGCCTTGACAAGAGCATCACGCGCTTCGTCTCTAACATCTTCGAGCGAAGCGTCCTTGTTCAACATTTCGGCAGCCGGTTCAGCAACCGCCACTGCGCCATCCACCGCTGGGGTTGCAATTTCGGCAACGCCCCGGACAATCGCTCCAGTTCCAGGGATAATCAGGTCAGAGGCAACGGACATGATCTTGGCCGCAGGCTTAAGGACCTTAAGGTACTTCTTTAAAGCACTGGCCGCTTGCTGTCGCGCTGGCACAGTTTTCTTGCCCATCGCTGTCGCCAACTCTTCGAAAAACCTCTCAATCAACTCGGCCTCTCCTGAGAAAAACCAAGGATTGAAGTTCACAACAACGACATCCTTCATCCCCTTGAGTTCAGCCGATATCAAATTGATAATCGATGTTTTCCCTACTCCCCAGGGACCATACAGGCCAACAACAATCGGGTCCTCGCTGGTAACCCTGGCGAGGGCTACGGCAGCCTGTCTCGCAAAACCTTCCCGACCCAGCAAATCGTTTACGGCGGACGAAATTGGACGATCTGGATCAAAGGCTCCAAGGGACACATTTTCCTCCTTAGGTTAAAAGGCCTTACGCAACCGTCAGTTCAGCATCGTCGGCTTGCGTTCAAGGCCCGCCAATTCAAACCGACCTACAAAACACCACGCAGCGACCGCTAGCGAACCGTCATACAAAGACCGGTCAGCAGTGCCCGATGACGAATCGTGCTCACGAAAGGTGACTGTACAGCGCCCACCGGTCATCCACCCAGTACACCATCGCATTTAGAGAAACGTTGATCGCGTTGTGCGCGCTCGCGCCCCACCATGCGGCAACAACATGCTCAAACGGGACTACAAGCTCTTGACCCGATGGAATCGCCATATCATCCGTAAGCCTCATGATTCCAGAAGGGATCTGATCATATCCGAACAAGACACCATTCATCCTCACGAGAAAACAATCCCGCTCAAGCCCAACGATCGCCCCATGACATCCATGCTTAAGCGCTAACGCAACAGGCTTGGGGTTTGTACCTGGTTCCCCCACGACAGCCTGAACAACAGGACTTGAGAAGCGCACGCGAATGCCTTTGTACTCCGGATGCGGCGAGGATCGGGCCATCAGTTCTCCCATCCTCAAATACAAAGCCCTCCGCGAGACGTCGTTGCGCACCATGGCTTCCTCAAGTGAAAGAAATTTCGTATCCCGTCCCAATCTGAATGGAAAGATCCATCCAGCATCCTTCCATCTGACGCCAACAACTCCATGCGGCCAAGGCGGCACGTTGACTACGAGAACACACTGCCGACGGCCCTCAACATCAAAACTCAACTCAACAATCTCCACACTGGACGCCACTGCCGACGGACTCAACTCATTCAAGAGCCATGCTTCAAGCTGCTTCTTGCGACCATCTAGCTTGAAATTTGTATTAAACCCAGAAGCGCAATCATCTCGGTCGGACACACCAACGACCAAGCTGCCTCCATCTGAATTGGCAAATGCCGCGATATCCTTGCCCGCTTCCTGTGATGCGCTCTTACCCGGGCGGCCATCGATCCAGAATTCACCTTTGAAATCGAGATTCTCGGACTCCGCTATCCGGCCAAGGACAAAGCCGCGAACAATTTCAGCATCAGAGATTGAGCTATAGAACGACTGCCGCATGCATACCCCTCTCACATGGGCCACTGGCCCCGCTGCCGCCAACCATCCAGACACCAACTAAATCATCAACAGGGAGCCGTCGTAATTTCATCTGGATGACGCCCTCTCCTTAGACCACCACGAATTCCTTCACGGAGAGAAGGGGCTGTCGAAATACCATCTTGATTTGAAATATGCGCAATTGGCATAACTATGCCACCTTCGTCGCTTGGCACTTCAATGTCCCAGAGCAGGCGGTCCGCTCCCGCGAGTGCCAGCTGAACCTCTTTCACCGCATTTTCTCCCGAGTAGGGCGGCAACTGCGCCAGCCGCGCGCGAAGGAGGCTTTCCAGCTCCGACGCCGTGGCGAAGCGCTCCGATGGTTCGGGCTGAAGCAGCGTGTGAAGGATGTCGCGAAGGGGCACGGACAGCCCTTCCGCCGCACGCTCCACGTCCACAGAACGGTAGGACATAGCGCACCGGATGATGTCCTCCGCGAAGGGCGGCAGAGTCAGCCCCAGGGAAGACACGGACGCCGCCAGCACCTTCTCCCGCTCCTCCTGCGACAACCGTGCTTCCACTCCTTCCGCGAGCAGGTGTCCCGGGTCGTAGAGGTGCCGCCCCGTGGCGAACTCCAGCAGCGTCAGCCCCAGGGAGAAGAGGTCGGCTCGCGCATCCACCGCGTCGCCCAGCAACGCCTCAGGCGCGGCATAGAGGACTTCGCCTTGGGGCCGGGGGAAGGATGTTGCCACGCGACCCGTCAACACAGAGAGGGCCACGCCGAAGTCCGTCATCCGCACTTCACCGCGCGGCCCCAGACGGATACGGCCCGGGTTGACGTCGCGGTTGACGATGCCCAGAGGCAAGCCCGCTTCATCCGTGCGCGTATGAGCATAGTCCAGTGCGGCCGCCACCTCCGCGCCCACGTAGAGGACGAAGGACTCGGAGAAGTAGCGCCCGCGCGCCTGGGCCACCGACAGCAGCGTGTTGAGGGACAAGCCCTCCAGGTTCTCCATCACCACACATAGCCCATGTGTCATCTCGACAAGTCCATGAACGCGCGCGATGCGCGGGTGCTGGAGGTAGCGCGCGAGCCGCACCTCTTCCTCCAACCGTGTTCGCGTGTGCTGGAAGCTTTCGGGCAGCTCTTCGCCTTGCGGCAGGGGGATGCACTTGAGCACCACGCAGTCGCCCAGCCCTTGGGGCGTCCGAACGAAGGCGAGCAGGACGCGCTCTCCCAGCCGCCCCACTCCCAGCTCCCGGAAGAATTCGTAGGAGGTGTCCCCCTGAGTGAAGAGTACGACGCCGCTGGAGAGCGTCGGATCAGACGGATGGGCCATGCGGATACCCCTTGCGCCTACGCGAGAGGAATTCGCGCGAAGGAACTTGCAAGGTAGTGCCCGCATCGATCCTCGGGAACGACGCGGCGGGTTCAACTCCCCCGAAATTCCTCTCACTCCGGGTGAGAAGGACAGGGGCTGAATTGTAAATGAGTGTTACGTCGGGCAGGAGCCTCAACGCCAACGTTCGACCGCGATGCCAGACAGGTTACTGCGAGTCACGATCTCGCCCGGCTTGGACTCTTCGGCCCTCGTGGTCCATCCGAGGTCCTCATGGTTTCCCACCTCGATGCAGACCGGCACCCTCTGGCCATTCGGAAGCCGGGCCTCGGTGTAGCGTCCCAGCAGCAGGTCCTTGTTCCCCGTCCACAGGTAGCCGTAAAGCAGCGTGCCTTTGGGCAATGCGGGCTGCTCATCGGTGTACACCTCCCCCGTCACGGGCCCCTCGCGGAAGATCCCATCATGACCCGCGCGCCTCTGACGCGCGTCCGCGTAGAAGGCGACATAGGCATTCTTCCGCAACCCCAACCCGCCGTCCGCCTTCTTGGTGAACATTGCCTTGCGTGCGGCCTCGGGGCAGTCCGCGGCCTCGGGCCGCACCTGGGCTCCCGGGCAGCCCATCTGGAGGGCAGCGGCGGCGGTCAGACCCGCGCACGTCTTGAGGAAGCCACCCCATTCCGCCGGGGGCCAGCCCGGGGAGACGGCCAGGGGCTTTGGCTTCCTGATAGCGGGAGCGGGCGGCGGAGACATGGGCGAGGGAGCGCGCTTCACGGGAGGACTTTCCTTCTGCTCGGGTGCGGACACGGGAGAGGCTACTTCAGGGGGCATCGTGGCGGGCGCTGGAGGGGGAGCAGGTTGCTTCGGCTCTGGATTCACCTGCCACGCGGAGGAGGGCGCTAACGGCGTCCGCTGTGCAGTGGGAAGAGATCCCGAGGGCGTCGTGAAGCGCCAGAACACGAAGCCCCCCAGGAGCACGGCAAGCGCCACCATGAAGCCCCCTCGCGCGGTCACCAGTCCCTGCCGGGCGGCCGGGGCAGGCACCTCTTGTGAGGGCATGAGGGGTGGCGCCTCGGGGGCGAGTTGGACGTGGGGCTTGGGAACGTGGAAGGGCTCCCTCCAAGCGATTCCCACCTCAGGCAGTAATGCCGTCAGCTCGCGCCGCATCACCTCCGCCGTAGGGGCACGCTTCTCCGGATCGCGGGCAACGAAATGGAGGACGGCCGCGCCCAGGGCCGCTGGCACCCGAGGGTTGAGCGAATGCGGCGCGGGCAACTCCAGCCTGCCCCCCAGGAACATGGCCGGAGATTCACTCCAGGGGCGCGCAATCGTCAGCAGGTCATAGAGGCAGATGCCCAGCGCGTAGACATCATCCGTGGCCTTGAATGCGTAGCGCGCCTCGGACTCCTCGCCATGCTCGCGCAGGAACTTCGTGGCCTCGGGGGAGCGGTAGCGCCGGGTGCCGGGCGGCAGGGGGGAGTCCGTCAATTCGGGCGCCTGCGCGTAGCTGCCCACCCCGAAGTCCAGCAGGAAGGGCTCGCCGTCGGAGGCACGCACGAGGATGTTGCTCAACTTCAAGTCACGGTGGAACACACCCCGCGCGTGCACGTGGGCCAGGGCGGATGCGAGCTTGACGAAGAGGGCCACCACCTCGTGCGCCGTGGGGTGCGTCTTCTCCATCCACTCGCCCAGCGTGTAGCCCTCCACGTAGTCCTCGACGACGTAGAGCCAGCCCCGTGTCGCGTCGTTCCATCGGCCGTGGGCATACGTGCGCACGATGTTGGGATGGCCGCTCACCTGGGCCAGGCAGACCATCTCCCGCATCAGGCGCGCGTCCGACTGCTCCGCGTCTCCACTGCTGGCGCGGTGCATGGCCATCTTCAGCGCGAAACGCTGGCCCTCTTTCTCTACGAGGTAGACGGCGCCGAAGGATCCCGAACCCAGGGCCTTCACCACGCGCCAGCCATCCACCATCTGCCCGGGCTTCAAGCTGGCGGGAATGAAAAGCAGCATGGCCCGCGCTTCTAGAACACCAGGGAAGGGATGAGAAGGCGCCGCTCTCCCGCGCTGTCGCGCAGTTCCACCCGGAGGGTGGCGTCTTCAGGCCAATCCTCGCCACGGGCCTCCACCACGACCTGCGCCTTCCCACCCGGAGCGATGTGAGGCTCTCGCATCGCCACCATCGCATGGGAGCGCCCACCGCGCGCCGAGGACAGTCGGGCCTCCGTGGGCGTCCAGGGCGCCGCCCCTTCGTTCGTGATTTCAAGCGAGAGCGCGACCCACCCTGTGCCTCGGAAGGCGGTGAGACGCGCTACCGTCAGCCCGTTAGCGGGCTTCAACAGTTGGGCTCTGAGTTCTTTCACCTGGATACCGACAGGATCCAGCATCCCAGCCAAGAGCATGCCCGAGGGTCCCGTGGCCGCGCTTCGCGCCCGGAGCGCTTCCAATTCGATGTTCTTTCCCGCGCATGCAGCGCGCACCTCGTCCAATTCGGCCTGCACCGCCTCGGCCGTGCGTGGCAGCCGCGACACCTGGACCTGCGCATCCACCTGTGTGGCGTTCGTGACGGGAGCGAAAACAGCGCGTGCTGGGGCCATGCCGTCCGCGAAGGGCACGGTCAGCAGCACGCGCTCACTCGTTCCCACGTCGCCTGTGGGCTTGAGCATGATCAGCCGGTCAGTGGCCACGATCAGCTCGAAACGGTCTCTGGCATCCCCCAGCTTCACTCCTGCACGATCCACGGGGGAGTCGAACTCCAATGCAGTGAGAGAGCCAGAAGCGACGTGCAGCTCCACGGGCTTGCCGGTTGCGGACTGGGAGAGTGTCACCCGCCGCTGCACCAACTCACGCCCTCGTGAAGGCTCCTGAGCCGTGACGTTCGTGCCCAGCAGAAGAAGGGACAGCAGCAGCAACGGACGGAAAACCAGGAGCACCGGCAGGCAACCTCCGAGAAGACGGCGCTGACCGTAACAGGTGCCGCGGGGTCGCAGATCTCCGCGCAGCCTTCGCACGCGGTCGTTTCGGCAAGGAATCAGGGGATACGCCGCGCATAACGAGGCCCCTCATTTTTCCTGAGAATTTTTCGAGCGTGTGGGACCGCCGAGCAAGGTCTCACAGGTCGACTCTTCGGAAATCGGAACCGGGGGGCATGGACCTACCGCAGCGGGTCGTGGCGCTGAACCTCCCAGGTCTACGAGTCACAAGCGAGGGAGCGGCGCGGCCCCTTCGGAAACATTGGAGCGTGGGCCACCTTCGGAAATCGCACCCATTTACAGGGGGCGAAGTCACAGCCAACGAAGGACGACCATGTTTGAAGCCGTCGAGAATTACCGCCCTCATGTCATCGCGGCGTTGGGCGACGCCGGGACCAAGGGCCTCACCGTGAAGGAGCTGCGCGAGCGCATCAACGCGGGAGAGGAGATCATCCGTCGGACGCTCACCCTCCTTCTGTGCGCTGGCAAGGTGCGCGAGTCCTTCCGCTACACGCCGGGCGCTCGGGGCGCGGTGCCACGGGTCTACGCCCTCACCCAAATCAATGACGCGACGCTGGCTGTCAGCCCTGCGTCCGCCTCGGAACAGGCGGTGACGGAGTGACTGACGCGGCTCGTTTCTCCCTCTCCTCTCTCTTCTTCTCCTAAGGAAAAGGAAGTTCTGTCACTCCGTCACGTGCAGAGTGAAACCTCCGGTGACGGAGCAGTGACGGAGCCCCCACGCGTTGAGTGCTCCGTCACATCCGCCATCGCGGCCGGCTGTTCTTCAACCTCCGCGCTTGCTTCCTGGGCGATCTGCCTGACGGACTCGCGGTTCACCCCCGGCGGCCTGGAGGTCGTGACGTTCGGTCCACTGGCCGAGCTGATGACCGCGCTCTGGGAGGTGGCCGTGGATCCGCTCCTGCGCGAGGAGAAGGACGGCCGCGCCATCATCCCCGCCAGGCCGTGCCCACCCCGCGCTGATGGCCTCTACGAAGGCAAGGACGGGCAATCCACGCCCGCGCCCTACCGCCGCAACGCGAACTTCTCCCACGTCACCGTGGGCATCGTGGACTTCGACGGTGAGACCCAGGCCGCGCTTGAGGCGTGGCTTGCGGACCTGCGCCGCCGTGGCCTGTGGTTCCTCGCCTACCCCACGCACTCCTACGGGCGCACAGCGAAGCCCATCCGCTACCGGGTCGTCTTCCCGTTCAGCGAGCCCGTTCCCGTGGGCTCACCGGGCCGCTGGTCAGAGCGTCTGTGGCCGCGCCTCATGCAGTGCGTGGGCCTGGGCGACATGACCGACGCCGCGCTGAAGGCCGATGCATCCTGCAAGGACGTGGCGCGGCTTTACTACCTGCCAAGCTGGGATCCCTCCAACGCAGTGCCACGCCCAGCCCCTGAACATCACCAGGGCCAGCCGCTGGACGTGCAGGCCGAGTTCGGTCCCCTGCTCCGGGAGCCCTTCGCGCGCTACGCCGAACGCCCCAATGAAAAGCAGGTGGACGGCTTGCGAGCGGCGAATCCGAGTGACGTGCGCAAGCGGCTCCAGCGCTTCAAGCGTTCCGACGTGGTGACGGTGCTCGCGCAGATGGACGCGGGCGAAGTGCTCATGCTCGACGGGCAGCGGCACCTGGGCATCAACAAGCTGACCGAGTTGCTGGCCAGGGTGGCCAAGCCTGACGAGAGTTCAGAAAGCGTCCTCGAATGCGCGCGCCGCTCGCTTGATGCCCTCGCCCACCTGGAATCCTCGCGCGACGTGTGGGGCGAAGCACTGCGTGGGTTGCGAGGCGCACGCGCCAAGCTCACGCAATGGGAGCGACAGCGGAAGGCTGACCAGGAGGCAGAGCACGCACGATGGCTCCGGGCTCTGAAACTGGTGGCCCATCCGAGCCTCGAAAGCGGAGGCGAGCGATGAGCGCGGAGATCCAGCCCGGTAACGCTTCGGCTGACGTCGCCGACAGGGACAGCGCGCTTGCCCAGGTGGCAAAGCTGCCGTTGGTGAAGATCGTTCCGCTGGAGCGCTACCTTGCACGTCGACACGACGGACACGGCTTCGCTCCCGAGTTCCTGACCCAGAAGGCCGCGGAGGACTACCTCATTTTGCGCGGGCTATTGGAGCCGCGCGATACGTGGCCACGTGGGGCGAGTCCGCTAGCGTCCTCGCCGAACGTCCCGGATCTCTGCGTGGGCGTCATGTCTATGGAGTGCCGGCCGCACGCCCCCGCGCTCCTCATGCGCAAGGACGGGACTTTCGCGGTCAACACCTGGGAGCCCCCTTCGCTCGTACCCGTGCCGGGAACGTGGCCCAACGTGCGCCGCGTGCTTCTCTGGCTCGCGGAGGACGAAGCCGGGCTGGACTGGTTGCTCAACTGGATCGCCTTCAAGGTCCAGCATCCGGGCTCCAGGCCGGGCACCGCCATCCTTCTGCAAGGGCCTCCGGGTTCCGGGAAGAACGTGCTCTATCGCGTGCTGGCGCACCTGCTGGGGCCGTCCAACTGCGTCCAGATTGGAGAGGCGGATCTGGCCAAGCCCTACAACTTCCACTTCGCCACGAAGCTCCTGATCTTCGCCAACGAACTGCTCGATAACCACAAGCGCGGGGGCTCACTCGGCGACGGGCTCAAGGCGACCATCACAGACGGAGAGGTCTTCCTGGAGAGCAAGGGGGTTGCCCGGACGTCCGCGACGAATCGCGCGGGGCTCCTCGCTGCTACCAACCGGACGAAGCCCATCGAAATCGAAGAGGGCGACCGCCGCTGGACAGTGCTCCACAACAGGACCAAGCCCGCCGAGTACACGCACCCGGACCTGGGCATGACACATCGGGAGTTCTTGGAATCGCTGCACGCTCCCGGAGAGGACGACGCATTCACGCCCGAGTTCATGCGGCAGGTGGCCGCCTTCGCTCACGCCATGGTCAACCGCGCCGTGGACGCGCGGCAGGTCCGCCGGCCTCACGTCAACGCGTCCCGCGAGGAGCTTCAGCAACTCAGCGAGCCGGTGACGGAGCAGTTCCTGCGAGAACTCAGCGAGAGCCCAGACCCCGACGCGCAGCTCCGCGACTGGGCGACGACGGGCCCGATGGCCCAAGCGATTCACCGTGGCGGCGCTCAGGTGGGCAAGACCCAGGCGTTCACGAATGACGCGCTGTATGCGGCGGTCTGCGGCTTCTGCATCGCGGTGGGGCAGAAGCATCCGCCCCAGAAACGGACCTTCCTTGCCGCGCTGAAGGCAGCGGGCTGGACCGAGCAGCGCGACAACAGGGCACGGGGCTGGCTTCCCTCTTGGCATCAGCCGGCTCAGGACGCATCACCGCAAGCGGCGAAGGTCGTCCCGCTCACGGCCCCGCGCGGTGTTCACGTCGCGAGCATGAGCAACCCGCAGCCGTCCCTCGAGGCAATGCCAGGCCGCGCGCCTCCAACCAACGGGGGCGGGCCGACGCGATGACGAAGCCCACGGAAGCAGGGGCCAGCGCACCCGAGTTCCTGACGGTCGAGGAGGCCGCAGCGCTCCTGCGCGTGAACCGGAAGACGCTCTACGAGTTGATCCGCCTGACTCAACTCCCAGGCGTGATCCACATCGGCCGATCCATCCGCATCCGCCGCGACACGCTGTTAGCATGGCAGCCGGGTAACGGCGGTCCTGCGCTCGGAGAGAACCGATGAGCGTCAGACTGCGGAAGTGGAAGACGAAGGAGGGGAAGGTGCAGGAGGGGTGGTGGGTGGACGTGAAGTACCAGCACCCCAGCGGGAAGGTGGAGCGAGTCCGCAAGGCATCGCCCATCAACACCCGCCGTGGCGCGGAGGAGTACGAGCGTCAGGTCCGCCATGCCTTGCTGACCGGGACCTTCGGAAAGGAGAAGCCCACGGAGAAGCGCATCGTCACGCTGGCGGAGTTCGAGCCGCGCTTCATCACGTACAGCGAGAACAACAACAAGGGTTCCACCCTGCTCAGCAAGCGGCAGATTCTGGCGGATCACCTCCTGCCGTTCTTCGGAGGCATGGCGCTGGATGCCATCGGCCTCGCGGAGGTCGAGGACTTCAAAGCCGCCATGCGCAAGAAGCACTCGGGCGCGCGGGCACGGAAGGAAGCCCCCTCGCGGGCAGCCCTCCGTTTGCGCAAGGGCTCCGGGCCACCGCCCATGAGCCCCAGGTACATCAACAACACCCTCACGGTGCTGCACAAGCTGCTCACGCTCGCGCAGGAACAGGGCGTCATCGCCCATGTCCCTCGCGTGAAGCTCCTCAAGACACGGAAGCCCGCTTTCGACTTCCTCACCTTCGATGAGGCCGAGCGGCTTGTCGCCCACGCCGAACCCGCGTGGAGGGCGCTGCTCCTCGTCGCCATCAAGACGGGCCTCCGCGAGGGCGAGCTGATGGGCCTCCAGTGGAGTGACCTGGACCTGCCGCGCGGCAAACTCCAGGTCCGACGCACCCGCACGAACAGACAGGAAGGCTTGCCCAAGGGTGGCCGCGAGCGAGGGGTGGACCTGCCCGCGTCCGTGGTCGATGCCCTCAAGGAACACCGGCACCTGCGCGGGGCCTACGTGTTCTGTCAGGAGGACGGTCAGCCGCTCACCGACGGCCTGATGCGGCGACCGCTGGAGCGCAACCTGATTCGGGCAAGCATCACCCGCGAACAGGGCCGCATCGGCTGGCACGACCTGCGCCACACCTATGGCAGCCACCTCGCCATGCGCGGTATTCCGCTCAAGGTCATCCAGGAGCTGATGGGCCACGCCACCATCGAAATGACGATGCGGTACGCCCACCTCTCCCCGGAGACGAAGGAGCGCGCCGTCCAACAACTCGACGCGCCCGCTTCGCAGCATCGCGCCGCTCTGGCCTGACCGCGCCAGAGGGGCACATTGGGGGCACATGACGATCCCCCGACAACGCAGCACCCCGGCAAGCCGTTGAGATTGCTGGCCCTGGGATGGCAGCAGTTACTGGATGGCGAAGATGAGCGTCACCTTCGCCTGCACCGTCTGCTCCTCCGGCTGGATGGGCGTGGGGGGCGCGGCTCGCGACTCCGCCATGTCATGGCGAAGGTGGCCGGGTACAGGCGCGGGGCTTCCGTCACCGTGCTCGCGTCCAGCACCGCGCCCAGCTTCACGTTGAGCGACGCGGCCAGCACCTCCGCGGACTTGCGCGCTCGCGCCACCGCCTGCCGCAGCGCTTCGCCCTGCACCGCGTCCTGCCGGCTCAGCCCGAAGCGCACCGAGTCCACCCGGTTCGCCCCCGCCGCCAGCGCCTTGTCCAACAGGCTCCCCACCTTGGACAGGTCCGTCACGTGGACACTCACCAGGTTGCTCACCCGGTAGCCCTTCAGCTTCGGCTCACCGCCCTGCGGCGGCGCCGGCGTGTACTCCGGATAGACGTTGTAGTTGCGCGTCTGCAAATCCCGCTTCGCGATGCCCGCCCCCGTCAGCGCCGCGAGCACCTTCTCCATCCGCTTCGCGTTCTCCTCGCCCGCCGCCTTCGCGTTCTGCGCGGACGTCTCCACCGCCACGTCGATGAAGGCCTCGTCTGGCTGCGCCTTCACCTCGCCCGTGCCCTCCACACGCAGCGTGCGCACCTGCGGATCCACCGGCGGCCGGGGCTGCGGTGAACCGGCCGGGCCCTGCGTCTGCGCCGCGGCCGTGAAGCCCGCGAGCACCACCAGCGTCGTCAACATCCTGCGAACAGCGGACATGGCGCCTCCTTCCCAAGGCGGGAGAACCTTCGCGCTTCCTGGCGCGAAAGCCTCTCATGCCCCTTCGGACGCCCCAGCCCCGGCGGACATTCACCGGACCCGAGGCGTCCTGCGCCGGACGCTCGCTCAGTGCAGCGAATCACCCGCCGAATCCACCGACATCATGGACTCCAACGGCTTTCGCAGCGGACGCGGCGCGGACTTGCGCACCTGCGTGACGGCCTTGCGGCGCGCGACGCGCAGCGCGTCCCGGCCCATGTCCATCACCGCCGCCACCGCGCCCGTCAGCAGGTTGCCCGGCGGGGTGTCCGGCGCGGCCGGGTGCGGGTGCGTGGGCGCGCCCTTCTTCGCCAGCTCCAGCGCCTCGCCCACCTGCCGCAGCTCCTGCGGCTTGAAGACCTTCTTCACCTCCGGGAAGAGGTACTGCTCCTCCTCCGTGACGTGGGCGCGCACGTTCTCCATCAGCACGTGCACCTTCGCGTCGAAGCGCTCGGACTCCGGCGGCAGCGTGTCCAGCTCCGACAGCACCCACTTCACCACGTGGTGCTCCTCCAGCGCCCGCAGCACGTCCGGGGACAGGTCCTCCGAACGCGCGCGCACGGCCGGGTAGAAGACCTGCTCCTCGATGGCGGCGTGGATGGACAGCTCGCGCACCATCTCGTCCACCAGCTTGCGCTTGTGCGCCAGCGCGTGGTCGCCCGCCTTCTCGAACTTGCGGAACAGCTGCTCCACCGTCTTGTGGTCCGCCTTCAGCAACGTGATGGCATCCATGGGCCGTCTCCCTTTGCGTCGAATCGGGGGGCCGCGCCTCCCCCATCGCGAAACCGCTCGGGCCCAGGCAGGCCCTGGCGCAGCGCGGCACGGGGTGAAGGGTGGGGATGGATTCCCGGCCTGGCTCTTATACA
>NZ_RAWN01000223.1:0-14986 GCF_003668895.1 Corallococcus sp. AB045 | reverse complement strand
GGCCCTTCGCGAGGTCGAAGGGCTGCGCGGCGGCTTCACGCGCCAGGCGCCAGGCTTCTTCCGGCGGCGAGCCCGTGAGCTCCTTGCGCTCCAGGGTGAGCACCGGCTCCGGAGACACCACCTGCACGGGGCCGGAGACGTCCTCGCGGAAGGAGGTGCGGAGCACTTCGTGACGGCGCACCACTTCGCGCAGCGCACGCTCCAGCACGGCCACGTCGAGCGCACCCTCCAGGCGCACCGCCATGGGGACGTTGAAGAGGGAGGTGCCGGGTTGCAGCTGCTCAATGAACCAGAGGCGCTGCTGGGCGAAGGACAGGGGCAGGGGACGCGAGCGGTCCTGCACCGGGATGAGGCCGTGGGCGGAGTTGCCCGCGGTGGCCTTCTGCGCGGCCATCTTCTTGAGCAACTCGGCGCGCTTTTCCGGTGAGAGGTTGGCGATCCTCTTCGACAGCTCGTGGCTCATCTCGTGTACTCCGCACTGGGGGATGCCATTGCGCACGAGCACCACCCGGGACGGTGGCCCTCGTGAGATCTCAGACTGCTGCTGTTGCTGGATTGCCGTCCTGAACCGCTCTCACGGGGGAAGCGCGGCGGTGGGCAAATTCGCGATGGTTACATTATTCCGTATCGACATGACGTGTCATGAGACCGACACGGCACTCTTGGGGCACAACCCGGGGATGAATAAATCCCTGTGTTTACAGCCCTCACCATAGGAGGGGGCTCTGCCGTCGGCGTGCCCCTCGACCACAAAAGCCGGATCTCAGGTTCGGAGACTCCGCGAATGAGGGCCATCAACGAGCCTGGCGAAGCGAACCATACGGCTCGATTGGTTTCCTGGCGCTGAAGCCCCGCGCCTGAACAGGCTGGCGCGGGGCGGACGGAATTCAACTTCCCGTGGGCTCGCGCGACTCGCTGCCCGACGCACGGGCGAGGATCAGACGCAGCCGCTCCACGATGGGCTCGAGGTGCGGGTCCTGCAGCAGCTCATGGTGGCTGCCGGGGACGCCGTGCACCTCCAGGCCGCCACGGACGAGGGGCTCCCAGCCTCGGTGACGTGGGAGCTCGGCCGCGGCCTCGCTGGCGCTCAGCAGCAGGGCGGTGCCGTCGTACGGTCGGGGCACGTACTTCTCCTGCGCGAAGAGGTTGGCCTGGAAGACGCGGAAGAGGGCGCGCAGCTGGGCGGCCCCGGAGTCCGCGTCGAGGATGCGCGCCCGGACTCCATCCTGGAGCAGGTGGTCCAGCATCGCGTCGTCGTCGCCGTGTGCCAGCGCTTCGGCCGAGACGGAGAGCTCCTGGCCGAAGGCGGTGGCCGTGGTCTGGGCGAAGGCGACTCGCACTCGGGCTTCGGAAGAGAAGTGAGGCTCTGTGTCGGAAGGCGGCGTGATGCCGGGCACGTGGGCGTCGATGAGTGCGAGCAGCTCCACGGCTTCGCCAGCCTCGCGCAGGCGGCGGGCCATCTCGTAGGCGATGACTCCGCCCAGGGACCAACCTCCCAGTTGGTAGGGGCCGTGGGGCTGCACCGTGCGGAGGGCTTCGATGTAGAGGGTGGCCATCTCCTCGATGGACTCGGCGACGGGCCGCCCGTCGAGGCCGCGTGACTGGAGGCCGTAGACGGGCAGTGACGGCCCCAGCCGACGCGCCAGCTCCGAGTAGGCCAGGACGTTGCCGCCGCCGGGGTGGACGAGGAAGAGGGGCCGCTGGCCGGGTTCTCCTCGCTCCAGCGGGACGAGGGGCGTCCAGGCTTGCGAGTCGTCGCGGAGCACCTGGGCGAGCTGCTCGACGGTGGGCTGCTGGAAGAGGACGGAGAGAGGGAGGCTGAGGCCCAGACGCTCACGGATGGACGCGAGCATGCGCACGGCGAGCAGGGAGTGGCCGCCCAGCTCGAAGAAGCTGGAGCGGACGCCGACGGAGCGGACACCGAGGACGTCCTCCCAGATGCGGGCGAGCTGCATTTCGAGCGCATCTCGGGGCGCGACGAAGTCCCGGGCTTCAACAGTGTGGGCATCGGGTTCGGGCAGCGCCTTGCGGTCCACCTTGCCGTTGGCGTTGAGAGGCAAGGCGTCCAGCACCACGACGGTAGACGGCACCATGTACTCGGGCAGCTGCTGCCGGAGGAGGGCCTTGAGTGCCTCGGAGTCGAGCGAGTGGCCTTCGCGAGCGGTGACATAGGCGACGAGGCGCTTGTCGGCGGCCTCACCCTTCGCGACGACGATGGCGTCCTTGAGGCCTGGGGCACGGCGGAGGGCCGCTTCGATTTCGCCCAGCTCGATGCGGAAGCCACGCACCTTCACCTGGAAGTCGATGCGGCCGAGGTACTCCAGGCGCCCGTCCAGGCGGTAACGGACACGGTCACCCGTGCGGTACATGCGGCCACCGGGGGGACCGTAGGGCTCGGGGACGAAGCGCTCCGCGGTGAGCTCCGGGCGCAGCAAGTAGCCACGCGCCTGGCCTTCGCCCGCGAGGTACAGCTCGCCTGCGACACCGACGGGCACCGGCTGGAGTGAAGCGTCCAGCACGTAGGCACGTGTCGCGGGCAGCGGCCTGCCGATGAGAGGCACTTCGTCACGGCCGACGAGGGAGGCCGTGGAGTAGGTGGTGTCCTCGGACGGGCCGTAGAGGTTGAAGAGCTTCTGCACCGTCGGGACGGCGTAGACCTGCTTCGCGAGCGTCTCCGGCAGGGCTTCACCGGCGAGGTTGATGACACGCACCGTGGGCGGCACCGCACCCAGGCGCAGCAGCTGCGCCATGGCGGAGGGCACCGTGTTGACGAGGGTGACGTGAGAGGCCGTCGGCAACTCCGCCAGGTGCAGGGCGTTGCGTGCCACCACCACCGCACCACCACTGCTCAACGGAGCGAAGAGTTCGAAGACGGAGAGGTCGAAGTTGAGGCTCGTCGCGGCGAGGGTGCCCTTCAACTCCTCTGAGGAGAACGTAGCGAGGGCCCAATGGAGGAACGTCACGGCATTGCCGTGGGAGATGGCAACGCCCTTGGGACGGCCGGTGCTTCCAGAGGTGTAGATGAGGTAGGCGAGGTGGCCCGGGTGGATGTCCACCGCAGGCGCCGTCGTCGGCTGCTTCGCCAGCTCCACGTCCGAGTCGAGGCACACCGGCGTGGCGGAGGTCTCCGGCAGGGCGGAGAGCAGATGGGAGTGCGCGACGAGGGCGGGGCCCTGGGCGTCCTCCAGCAGCCAGCCCAGGCGCTCACGCGGGTAGCTGGGGTCCAGAGGCACGTAGGCACCACCGGCCTTGAGGATGCCGAGGACACCGATGACGAGGTCCTCGGTGCGTTCGACGCACAGACCGACACGGACTTCAGGCCCGACGCCCAGTCCACGCAGGCGGTGCGCGAGCTGATTGGCCTTCGCGTCCAGCTCCCGGTACGTCAGCTGCCGCTCGGGCGTGATGACGGCCAGTGCATCCGGCGTACGGCGCACCTGCGCCTCCACCATCGCGGGGATGCTGGACTCCTGCGGCACCTGCGCGGCAGGGGGATTCCACTCGACGAGGAGCTGCCGGCGCTCCCTTGCGGTGAGCAGCGGCAGGTCCCCGAGCCGTGACTCGGGCTTCGTCGCGATGGCCTCCAGCAACGTGCCGAAGTGGCCGGCCATGCGCTGGACGGTCGCCGCGTCGAACAGGTCCGTTGCGTACTCCAGCGAACCGACCAACTCCCCCTGGACCTCTTGCAGGGCGAGGGAGAGATCGAACTTCGCGAAGTGTGCTTCCAGCGGCAGGGCCTGGAAGGACAAGCCCGGTAGACGCAGTGCCTCATTCGGCGTGTTCTGCAGGGCGAACATGGCCTGGAAGAGTGGGCTGCGGCTCAGGTCGCGCGTGGGCTGCACGGCTTCCACGAGCTTCTCGAAGGGCAGGTGCTGGTGCTCGAAGGCCGCGAACGTCGTGCCTCGCACCTGGGTCAGCAGCTCCCGGAACGTCGCGCGCGGATTCAGCTGGGCACGCAGGACGAGCGTGTTGACGAAGAAGCCGATGAGGCCTTCGGTCTCCGCTTGGGTGCGGCCCGCGATGGGCGAACCCACGCTGATGTCATCCTGCGCGGAGTATCGCGACAGCAGCACCTGGAAGGCGGCCAGCAGCACCATGAAGGGCGTGGCCCCCTCGCGTCCCGCGAGTGACTTGAGCGCGCGAGCGACGTCCTCAGGGATTCGCACCTCCACCGTGGCACCCCGGTGGGACTGCACGGGCGGCCTCGGACGGTCCGTGGGCAGCTCCAGCGCGGCGGGGGCTCCGGAGAGCTGCTGCTTCCAGTAGCGGAGCTGCGCGTCCAACGCCTCGCCCTGGAGCCAGTTCCGCTGCCAGACCGCGAAGTCCGCGTACTGCACGGGCAGCGGCGTGAGGCTGGGCTCCTTGCCGTCATGGAACGTGGCGTACAGGGAGATGAGCTCGCGGACGAGCACGCCCATGGACCAGCCGTCGGAGACGATGTGATGCATCGTCACCAGCAGCAGGTGCGAGTCCTCGCTCAGCCGTACCAGCGCACTGCGCAGCAGGGGACCCGTGGTGAGGCGGAAGGGACGCCGGGCCTCCGCGTCGGCCAGCTTCCGAGCCTCCTTCTTCCTCTCATTTTCGGGCAGCGAAGAGAGGTCCATGAGCGGCAGCGTCCACTCCGCCGGAGCCTGGATCCGCTGCGTGGGCTGCCCGTGATGTTCGTGGAAGGTGGTGCGCAGGGCTTCGTGACGGGCGACGAGTGCTTCGAAGGCCCGGCGCAAAGCCTCCGCGTCCAACTGTCCCGAGAGCTGAAGCGCAGCCGGGAGGTTGTAGGACGCATCCTCCGGCTGGAGCTGATCCAGCAGCCACAGTCGCTGCTGCGCGAAGGACAGCGGCAGCGGGCCGTCGTGCGTGGTTCGGGTGAGCTTCGGAGCAAGGGTGCTCGCGCTCCCGTGCAGCCGCGCCGCCAGCGCTTCCACCGTGGGGGACTCGAAGAGGGCCCGCAGGGGGAGTTCCATGCCCAGGTCCGCGCGCACGCGGGACACCACCTGCGTGGCCAGCAGCGAGTGCCCACCCAGCTCGAAGAAGGAGTCCTTCACGCCCACCCGGGGCAGTCGGAGGACTTCGGCCCAGATGGAGGCCAGCTTCGCTTCGACTTCCGTGCGAGGCGCTTCGTAGGTGTGGCCAGCCTGCGGCGCTTCCGGTTCTGGCAGGGCTTTGCGGTCGACCTTGCCGTTGGAGTTGAGGGGCAGGGCGTCCAGCACCACGAAGGAGGTGGGCACCATGTACTCGGGGAGGCCCTGGCGCAGGTGCGTCTTGAGGGCCTCCACTTCCAGCGAGGTATTCGCCTTGGGCGCGACGTAGGCGACGAGGCGCTTGTCGGCGGCCTCACCCCTGGCGACGACGACGGCGTCCTTGAGTCCCGGCGCGCGACGGAGAGCGGCTTCGATTTCACCCAGTTCGATGCGGAAGCCGCGCACCTTCACCTGGAAGTCGATGCGGCCGAGGTACTCCAGGCGCCCGTCCAGGCGGTAACGGACACGGTCACCCGTGCGGTACATGCGGCCACCTGGAGGCCCGTAGGGCTCCGGGACGAAGCGCTCCGCGGTGAGTTCCGGGCGCAGCAGGTAGCCGCGCGCCTGGCCTTCGCCCGCGAGGTACAGCTCGCCCGCGACACCGACGGGCACCGGCTGGAGTGAAGCGTCCAGGACGTAGGCGCGCGTCGCGGGCAGCGGCCTGCCGATGAGGGGCACCTCGTCACGGCCGACGAGGGAGGCCGTGGAGTAGGTGGTGTCTTCGGACGGGCCGTAGAGGTTGAAGAGCTTCTGCACCGTCGGGACGGCGTAGACCTGCTTCGCGAGCGTCTCTGGCAGGGCCTCACCGGCGAGGTTGATGACACGCACGGAGGAAGGCACCGCACCCAGGCGCAACAGCTGCGCCATGGCGGAGGGCACGGTGTTGACGAGGGTGACGTGGGAGGCCGTCGGGAGCTCCGCCAGGTGCAGGGCGTTGCGTGCCACCACCACCGCACCACCGCTGCTCAACGGGGCGAAGAGCTCGAAGACGGAGAGGTCGAAGTTGAGGCTCGTCGCGGCGAGGGTGCCCTTCAGTTCCTCCGGCGAGAAGGTTTCCAAGGCCCAGTGGAGGAACGCCACTGCGTTGCCATGGGAGATGGCGACACCCTTGGGCCGGCCGGTGCTGCCGGAGGTGTAGATGAGGTAGGCGAGGTGGCCTGGGTGGATGTCCACCGCCGGAGCCGTCGTCGGCTGCTTCGCCAGCCCCACGTCCGAGTCGAGGCACACTGGCGTGGCGGAGGTCTCCGGCAGTGCCGAGAGCAGATGCGAATGCGCCACGAGGGCGGGGCCCTGTGCGTCCTCCAGCAGCCAGCCCAGACGCTCACGTGGATAGCTGGGGTCTAGCGGCACGTAGGCACCACCGGCCTTGAGGATGCCGAGCGCGCCGATGACGAGGTCTTCAGTGCGCTCGACGCACAGGCCGACGCGGACTTCAGGCCCGACGCCCAGTCCACGCAGGCGGTGCGCGAGCTGGTTGGCCTTCGCATCCAGCTCCCGGTACGTCAGCTGCCGCTCGGGCGTGATGACGGCCAGCGCGTCCGGCGTACGGCGCACCTGCGCCTCGACCATCGCGGGGATGCTGGACTCCTGCGGCACCCGCGCGGCAGGGGGATTCCATTCGACGAGGAGTTGCTGGCGCTCTGCATCCGTGAGCAGCGGCAGGTCACCCAGTCGGGTGTCCGGCTTCCTCGCGAGGGCCTCCAGCAACACGCTGAAGTGTCCAGCCATGCGCTGGACGGTCGCCGCGTCGAACAGGTCCGTCGCGTACTCCAGCGTGCCCATCATGCCCGTGGGGGCCTCCCTCAACCCGAGGGAGAGGTCGAACTTCGCGAAGCGCGTTTCCAGCGGCAGCGTCCGCATGGACAGGCCCGGCAGGCGCAGCTCTTCACCCGGCATGTTCTGCAGGACGAACATCGCCTGGAACAACGGATTGCGGCTCAGGTCGCGCGTGGGCTGCACGGCCTCCACGAGCTTCTCGAAGGGCAGGTGCTGGTGCTCGTACGCCGCGAGCGTCGTGCCGCGTACCTGGGTGAGCAACTCACGGAACGTCGCGCGCGGATCCACCTGGGCGCGCAGGACCAGGGTGTTGACGAAGAAGCCGATGAGGCCTTCGGTCTCCGCCTGGGTCCGGCCCGCGATGGGCGAACCCACGCTCACGTCCTCCTGCGCCGAGTAGCGCGATAGCAGCACCTGGAACGCCGCGAGGAACACCATGAAGGACGTGGCGCCTTCCCGCTGGGCCAGGGCCTTGAGGGCTTCCACGAGGTGGGCGGGAATCCTCACGTCCACCGTGGCGCCCCGGTGCGACTGCACGGGCGGGCGCGGCCGGTCCGTGGGCAGCTCCAGCGCCGCCGGAGCACCGGCCAACCGCTGCTTCCAGTAGTCCAGCTGCGCCTCCAGGACCTCTCCCTGGAGCCAGTTCCGCTGCCACGTCGCGAAGTCCGCGTACTGCACCGGCAGCGGCGCGAGGGCCGGCGTGCTGCCCGTGGAGAAGGCCTCGTAGAAGGCCGCCATCTCTCGAACGAGGACACCCATGGACCAGCCGTCGGAGACGACGTGGTGCATGGTCACCAGCAGCAGGTGCTCCTCTGCTTCCAGGCGCACCAGCAGCCCGCGCAGCAGCGGTCCCGTGGCGAGCTGGAACGGACGGCGGGCCTCCCCGGCCACGATGCGCTGGGCTTCTTCCTCGCGCTGCTCCTGGGGCAGCGCGCTCAGGTCGGCGACGGGCAGCTCCCACGCCGCCGCGGCCTGGACTCGCTGCGACGGTGCCTCGTGGGACGCGGCGAGCGTGGTGCGCAGGGACTCGTGGCGGGCGATCAGCGCCTCGAAGGCGCCTCGCAACGCAGCTGCGTCCACCCGGCCCGTCAGTCGCAGGGCGGTGGGGATGTTGTACGACGCATCTCCGGGCTGGAGCTGATCCAACAGCCAGAGGCGCTGCTGGGCGAAGGAGAGCGGAATGTCCCCTTCGCGGGCCGCGGGCCGCAGCGGCGGAGCACGAAGCGCGGAGGACGGGGCCTTCTCGATCATCGGCGCGAGGGCTTCGACGGTGGGCGCCGCGAACAGGGCCCGCAGCGGCAACTCGGCGCCGAACGCGGCGCGCACGCGTGAGACGAGCTGGGTGGCCAGCAGGGAGTGGCCTCCCAGGGCGAAGAAGTCGTCCTGGATGCCCACCCGCTCGACGCGAAGGACTTCGGCGAAGAGGGCCGCGAGCTGGGTCTCGGTGGCGGTGCGCGGCGCGACGAAGGAGGCCGCGCGCGGTGCGTCCCCCGGTTCGGGCAGGGCCTTGCGGTCCACCTTGCCGTTGGCGTTGAGGGGCAGCGCCTCCAGCACCAGGAGCGAGGCGGGCACCATGTACTCCGGCAGCCGCTGACGCAGGTGGACCCGCAGCGCCTCCAGGTCCAACGCGTGGCCTTCGTGCGCGGTGAGGTAGCCGATGAGGCGCTTGTCCGCGTCCGCGCCCCGGGCCACGACGACGGCCTCGTTGACGCCCGGGAAGGCGCGCAGGGCGGCTTCGATTTCACCCAGCTCGATGCGGAAGCCGCGCACCTTCACCTGGAAGTCGACGCGGCCCAGGAAGTCGAGCGTGCCGTCCGCAAGCCAGCGGGCCTTGTCGCCCGTGCGGTAGAGCCGCTCGCCCGGAGTGGAAGCGAAGGGGTGGGGGACGAAGCGCTCCGCGGTCAGGTCCGGGCGGTGGAGATAGCCCCACGCGAGGCCCGGGCCTCCCACGTACACCTCGCCCGCGACGCCCACGGGCACCGGGTGCAGGTTCGCATCGAACACATAGGCCGTGGCGTTCGGGATGGGACGGCCGATGGAGACCGGACCCACCACGCGCGTGTCGCGGTGCAACGGCAGCGTGGTGGAGAAGGTGGTGTTCTCCGTCGGGCCATAGGCGTGGATCAGCGTCGCTCCCTCGGCGAGGCGGGGGAGATGGTCGCGCAGGCGCGACCAGGGCATCACGTCTCCGCCCGTGAGGACCTGGCGCACGTCCGCCAGGGCTTCGCCCTGGTGAAGGACCATCTGCTCGAAGAGCGCGGTCGTGATGAACAGCGCCGTCACGCGGTGGCGACGCAGTTGTTCGGCCAGTTCCTCCAGGGAGAGCGCGTGGGGCGGCGGGAGGACGAGCTTCGCGCCATGGAGCAGCGCGCCCCAGATTTCGAGCGTGGACGCGTCGAAGGCAACAGGCGCGTACTGGAGCCAGACCTCCTCGGGGCCGAAGTGCATGAAGGTGCTGCCGAGCACCAGCCGGGTGATGCCTCGGTGGGGCACGCTGACGCCCTTGGGGCGGCCCGTGGAGCCCGAGGTGAACATGACGTAGGCCAGGGCTTCACCGTCCACGGAGACGTCGGGCGCGTGCGTGGGCAGCGCGGTCAGGGCGTCCTGCTGCGTGTCCAGCCAGACGCGGGTGCCGGAGGCCGGCAGCTTGGAGGCGAAGGGCTGATGCGTGAGCACCACGCCGACGTCCGCGTCCTCCAACAGCATCGCGATGCGCTCCACGGGCGCATTGCGGTCCACGGGGACGAAGGCCGCGCCCGCCTTCAGGATGGCGAGCAGCGCCGTCACCAGTTCGAAGGAGCGCTCGAGGGCCAGGCCGACGCGCGCGCCGGGAACGATGCCCAGGGCGCGCAGGTGATGGGCGAGCTGGTTGGCGCGGGCTTCGAGCTGCGCGTACGTCAGCGTCGCATCCCCCAGCACCAGGGCCACCGCGTCGGGCGTGCGGCGGGCCTGCTGGGAGAAGTGGACGTGGACCGGGACGTCCATGGGGCTGGCGACGGCGGTGTCGTTCCAGTCCACGAGGATGCGCTGGCGCTCCTCACGGGAGAGCAGCGGCAGTTCGGACAGGGCCTGTTCGGGCTTCGCGGCCACGGCCTCCAGCAGCGTGCGCAGCTGGTGGATCATCCGCTCCACGGTGCTCCGCTCGAAGAGCGCGGTGCTGTACTCCAGCCAGCCCATGAAGCCCTGCGCCGAGTCCTGAAGCGTCAGGGTGAGGTCGAACTTCGCGGAGCGCGCGCTGGACGTCACCTGCTGGAAGGCGAGGCCGGGGACTCGCAGGTCCTCGGTGGGCGCGTTCTGCAGGGCGAACATCACCTGGAAGAGCGGGCTGCGGCTCGTGTCCCGCACGGGGTGGAGGACCTCCACCAGCTTCTCGAAGGGCAGGTGCTGATGTTCGTAGGCCGCGAGCGTCGTGCCTCGCACCTGCGCGAGCAGCTCGCGGAAGGTCGCCTTGGGTTCGACGTGGGCGCGCAGGACGAGGGTGTTGACGAAGAAGCCGATGAGGCCTTCGGTCTCCGCCTGCGTGCGGCCGGCGATGGGCGTGCCCACGCTGACGTCGTCCTGGCCCGCGTAGCGCGACAAGAGGAGCTGGAAGCCCGCGAGCAGCACCATGAAGGGCGTGGCCCCTTCGCGCCGGCCCAGCGCCTTGAGGGCCTGGGAGACTTCGGGCGGAAGCTGGACGGAGAGGGCCGCGCCCGCGTGGGATTGAACGGACGGACGTGGATGATCCGTCAGCAGCTCCAGCGCGGCGGGCGCACCCGCGAGCTGCTGCTTCCAGTAGCCCAGCTGCGCTTCGAGCGTTTCGCCCTGGAGCCACTGGCGCTGCCACGCCGCGAAGTCCGCGTATTGCAGCGGCAGGGGGCTGAGGGCCGGCGCGTTGCCCTGGGTGAAGGCCGCGTAGAACGTCACGAGCTCGCGCACGAGGACGCCCATGGACCAGCCGTCGGAGACGATGTGGTGCATCGTCACCAGCAGCAGGTGCTCTTCTTCCCCCAGCCGCACGAGGGCCGTGCGCAGGAGCGGTCCGCGCTCCAGGTGGAACGGCTGCCGGGCATCTTCCGCGACCTGGCGCTGGGCCTCGGACTCGCGCTGCGCTTCCGGCAGGCCGGACACGTCGATGAGGGGCAGGGTCCATGCACCGGGCGCGTGGATCCGCTGGGTGGCCTGGCCCCGATGTTCCTGGAAGGTGGTTCGCAGGGATTCGTGGCGGGCGACCAGCGCTTCGAAGGCGCGGCGCAGGGACTCCACGTCCACGCGGCCTGTCAGGCGCAGCGCCGTGGGGATGTTGTACGACGCGTCACCCGGGGTGAGCTGATCCAAGAACCAGAGCCGCTGCTGCGCGAACGAGAGCGGCAGGGCGCCTTCATTCGAGGAGGGACGCAGCGGTGGCAGGCGCTGCTCGGAGCGCTGGGCGCTGTCGAGCTTCGTCGCGAGCGCCTCCACGGTGGGCGCTTCGAAGAACACCCGCAGCGGCAGCTCCAGGCTGAAGGTCGCGCGCACTCGCGAGACGAGCTGGGTGGCCAGCAGGGAGTGGCCACCGAGGGCGAAGAAGTCGTCCCGGATGCCCACGCGTTCCACCCGCAGCACTTCCGCGAAGAGGGCGGCAAGCTGCTCCTCGATGTCGGTCCGTGGCGCGATGAAGCCGGACGAACGCGCGAGGTTCCCCGGCTCGGGCAGGGCCTTGCGGTCGACCTTGCCGTTGGAGTTGAGGGGCAGGGAGTCGAGGACGAGGAGCGCGGAGGGGACCATGTACTCCGGCAGCTGCTGCCGGAGATGGGCCTTGAGTGCCTCGGAGTCGAGCGAGTGGCCGTCGCGAGCGGTGACGTAGGCGACGAGGCGCTTGTCGGCGGCCTCACCCCTGGCGACGACGATGGCGTCCTTGATGCCTGGGGCACGGCGGAGGGCCGCTTCGATTTCGCCCAGCTCGATGCGGAAGCCACGCACCTTCACCTGGAAGTCGATGCGGCCCAGGTACTCCAGGCGCCCGTCCAGGCGGTAACGGACGCGGTCACCCGTGCGGTACATGCGGCCACCGGGAGGACCGTAAGGCTCCGGGACGAAGCGCTCCGCGGTGAGTTCCGGGCGCAGCAGGTAGCCGCGCGCCTGGCCTTCGCCCGCGAGGTACAGCTCGCCCGCCACGCCCACAGGCACCGGCTGGAGTGAAGCGTCCAGCACGTAGGCACGTGTCGCGGGCAGGGGCCTGCCGATGAGGGGCACTTCGTCACGGCCGACGAGAGACGCGGTGGAGTAGGTGGTGTCCTCGGAGGGCCCGTAGAGGTTGAAGAGCTTCTGTACCGTCGGGACGGCGTAGACCTGCTTCGCGAGCGTCTCCGGCAGGGCCTCACCGGCGAGGTTGATGACCCGCACCGTGGGCGGCACCGCACCCAGGCGCAGCAGTTGCGCCATGGCGGAGGGCACGGTGTTTACGAGAGTGACGTGAGACGCGGTGGGCAGCTCCGCCAGATGCAGGGCGTTGCGTGCCACCACCACCGCACCACCACTGGAGAGTGGCGCGAAGAGCTCGAAGACGGAGAGGTCGAAGTTGAGGCTCGTCGCGGCGAGGGTGCCCTTCAGTTCCTCGGCAGAGAACGTTGCGAGGGCCCAATAGAGGAACGTCACGGCGTTGCCGTGGGAGATGGCAACGCCCTTGGGACGGCCGGTGCTGCCAGAGGTGTAGATGAGGTAGGCGAGGTGGCCCGGGTGGATGTCCACCACAGGCGCCGTGGTGGGCTGCTTCGCCAGCTCCGCGTCCGAGTCGAGGCACACGGGCATGGCGGTGGTCTCTGGCAGTGCCGAGAGCAGATGCGAATGCGCCACGAGGGCGGGGCCCTGTGCGTCCTCCAGCAGCCAGCCCAGACGCTCACGTGGATAGCTGGGGTCTAGCGGCACGTAGGCACCACCGGCCTTGAGGATGCCGAGGGCACCGATGACGAGGTCTTCAGTGCGCTCGACGCACAGGCCGACGCGGACTTCGGGCCCGACACCCAGGCCTCGCAGACGGTGCGCGAGCTGATTGGCCTTCGCGTCCAGCTCCCGGTACGTCAGCTGCCGCTCGGGCGTGATGACGGCCAGCGCGTCCGGCGTACGGCGCACCTGGGCTTCCACCATCGCGGGGATGCTGGACTCCTGCGGCACCTGCGCGGCAGGGGGATTCCACTCGACGAGGAGTTGCTGTCGCTCTGCATCCGTGAGCAGCGGCAGGTCGCCGAGCCGTGACTCGGGCTTCGTCGCGATGGCCTCCAGCAGCACGCTGAAGTGCCCGGCCATGCGCTGGATGGTCTCGGCGTCGAACAGGTCCGTTGCGTACTCCAGCGTGCCGATCAGTCCCTCCTGGACCTCCTGCAAGGAGAGCGTGAGATCGAACTTCGCGAAGTGGGCCTGCAGGGGCAACGGCCGGAGGGAGAGGCCCGGGAGCTGGAGCGCCTCGGTGGGTGTGTTCTGCAGGGCGAACATCACCTGGAAGAGCGGGCTGCGGCTCGTGTCCCGAACAGGCTGGAGGGCTTCCACCAGCTTCTCGAACGGCACGTGCTGGTGCTCGTAGGCCGTGAGGGTCGTGCCTCGCACCTGGGCCAGCAGTTCGCGGAAGGTCGCCTGCGGCTGCACGTGGGCGCGCAGCACCAGCGTGTTGACGAAGAAGCCGATGAGGCCTTCGGTCTCTGCCTGCGTGCGGCCCGCGATGGGCGTGCCCACGCTGACGTCGTCCTGCGCGGCGTAGCGAGACAGCAGCACCTGGAAGGCGGCCAGCAGCACCATGAAGGGCGTGGCACCCTCTCGGCCCGCCAATGCCTTGAGCCGGTGGGCGAGCTCCGAAGGGATGCGCACGTCCACCTTGGCGCCCCGGTGTGTCTGCACGGGCGGGCGCGGACGGTCCGTGGGCAGCTCCAGCGCGGCCGGTGCATCCAAGAGCTGCTGCTTCCAGTAACCGAGATGCGTCTCCAACGTCTCGCCCTGGAGCCACTGGCGCTGCCAGGTCGCGAAGTCAGCGTACTGCATGGGCAGTGGCGAGAGCGAAGGGCTCCGGCCTGCATGGAAGGCCTCGTAGAAGGCCACCAGTTCACGAACGAGGACGCCCATGGACCAGCCGTCGGAAACGATGTGATGCATCGTCACCAGCAGCAGGTGCTCGTCCGCGCCCAGGCGCACGAGCGCGGTGCGCAGCAGAGGCCCTTCCTCCAACTGGAATGGCTGGCGGGCGTCCTCGGTGACGAGGCGTCGCGCTTCGGCTTCGCGCCGCGCTTCCGGCAGGGAGGACACGTCATGCAGCGGCAAGGTCCACGCGCCCGAAGGGTGGATGGACTGGAGGGCCTGTCCCTGGTGCTCGCGGAAGGTCGTGCGCAGGGCTTCGTGGCGGGCGACGAGTGCCTCGAAGGCACGGCGCAGGGACTCCACGTCCACGTGGCCCTTCAAGCTCAGCGCGCTGGAGATGTTGTACGACGCATCTCCCGGTGTGAGCTGATCCAGGAACCAGAGCCGCTGCTGCGCGAAGGAGAGGGGCGCGGTGGTGGCGCGCACCCTGGGAATGCTCGGAGGCGGCTGCACCGCGGAGGAGTGGGCGGCGTCGATGCGCAGGGCAAGGCCCGCCACGGTGGGGGCTTCGAATAGCGCACGCACGGGCAGCTCGCGCCGGAAGGTGGCGCGCACTCGGGACATGAGCTGGGTGGCCAGCAGCGAGTGGCCACCGAGAGAGAAGAAGTCGTCGTGGACGCCCACGCGCTCCACGCGCAGGACGTGGGCGAAGACGTCCGCGAGCTTCTCCTCGGTGGGATTGCGCGGGCCGACGAAGTCCGCGAGGGGCGAGGCATCCGGGACGGGCAGTGCCTTGCGGTCGACCTTCCCGTTGGACGTCAGTGGCAGGGCCTCCATGGGGACGAAGGCGGCGGGCACCATGTACTCGGGCAGCCGCTCCTTGAGGAACGTGCGCACCGCCGAGGTGTCCAACTGCTGGCCCTGGGCGGGCACGACGTAGGCGACGAGGCGCTTGTCACCGGGGACATCCTCACGGGCGAGGACGACGGCTTCGTGCACGGTGGCGTGAGCGAGGAGGGCGGCCTCGATTTCACCCAGCTCGATGCGGAAGCCACGCACCTTCACCTGGAAGTCGAGGCGCTGGAGGTAGTCCAGTTGCCCGTCGGCCCGCCAGCGCACGACATCGCCGGTGCGGTAGAGGCGGGTGCCGGGGGTGGAGGAGAAGGGGT
>NZ_RAWN01000222.1:0-15053 GCF_003668895.1 Corallococcus sp. AB045 | reverse complement strand
AGGTATAACGCAATGAGGCGTCATGACCCAACGACCCGGGCGGGCGGGCAGGCGAAGGAGCGCGCCGCCGGTCTGCTGTCACGGCTGACACCCCCCGAGTCTCCAGCGCGGTGAGGGGGAAGACCGCGGGGCCACCGGGGGGGGCGTGGGGGACGCGGCATGTTATGGAAGAGGCGTGCAGAAGATCGGCTACCTGATTCCCGAGTTCCCCGGACAGACCCACATCTTCTTCTGGCGCGAGCTGCAGGCGCTGCCGGGGAAGGGCGTGTCACCGGAGCTGGTGTCCACCCGTCCGCCGCCCGCGCGCATCATCAGCCACAGCTGGGCACGCGAGGCCATGTCGCGCACGGAGTACCTGGCGCCGCCGCCGCCCCTGGGCGTGCTGCGGGCCGCGCTGGAGATTGCCCGGTCCATGCCCACGGGCTGGGCGCGGGTGCTGGCCTCCATCGCGAGGGCGGAAGGCCTGGACGCGAAGGGCCGCGCGCAGCTGGTGGCGTTCGCGGTGATGGGTGGCCGGCTGGCGTCGCTGGCGCGCGAGCGCGGCTGGACGCACGTGCACGTGCACTCCTGCGCCAACGCGGCGCACGTGGCCATGTTCGCGCACCTGCTGTCGGGGCTCACGTACAGCATGACGCTGCACGGGCCGCTGGACGACTACGGGCCGAACCAGCGGGAGAAGTGGCGGCACGCGAAGTTCGCCTTCGTCATCACGAAGAAGCTGTTGGGCGAAGTGCGCCAGGAGCTGGCGGGGAGCCTGCCGGACCGCATCGAGCTGGCGCCCATGGGCGTGGAGCTGTCGCGCTTCCAGCGCACGGTGGCCTATGAGCCGTGGTCCGGCGAGGGCCCGCTGCGGCTGTTCTCGTGTGGCCGGCTGAACCCGTGCAAGGGGCACGCGGACCTCATCGACGCGGTGGGGATGCTGCGCAAGAAGGGCATCGACGCGCGGCTGTCCATCGCGGGCGAGGACGAGGCGGGCGGCACCACGTACCGCAAGGTGCTGGAGGCGAAGCTCGCGCAGGACGGCCTCACGGACGCGGTGACGCTGCTGGGCGCGGTGAGCGAGGACGTGGTGAAGGACGGCATCCAGCGCTCGCACCTCTTCGCGCTGGCGAGCCTCCAGGAGCCGCTGGGCGTGGCCATCATGGAGGCCATGGCGATGCGCGCGCCGGTGGTGGTGACAGGCGCGGGCGGCGTGAAGGAGCTGGTGGACGACGGCGTGGACGGCGTGCTGGTGCCGCCGCAGGCGCCCGCCGTGCTGGCGGAGAAGCTGGAGAAGCTGGCGCGTGACCCGGCCGAAGCGGTGCGGCTGGGCGAGGCCGGCCGCCGCAAGGTGGAGGAGCAGTTCAGCAGCGAGCGCAGCGCGGACATGCTGGCGCGGATGCTCGCGTAGCCTTCAGCGCACGGCCTTCCAGAAGAACAGGGCGGTGGCGCGCTTGGTCCGCTTGTCGCCCTGCCCGAAGTACGCGGTCGCCGAGTGCACGAAGTCGGCTCGGTAGACGATGAGGCGGTTGAAGACGTTCTCCACCTCCAGGTCCTGAGCCCACGCGTTCGAGGGCAGCTTCGTTACGCCGAAGGCCTGGGTGAGGTTGACGCAGCCGGGAGGGCAGGTGTTGCCGCCCAGGCCGCCGCCGGGCATGCGCAGCCGGTAGAAGGACGTGCCCACGTGTCTCACGGGCGGCTTCGGGTGCAGGTAGATGACGCCCGCGAAGTCGCACAGCGCCAGCGAGTCCACGTGCGGCTTCGCGGTGGACTCCTTCTCCCCCACGAGCTGCACGTGGTTGTGGGACAGCGAGCCCTGCGCGGGAGACTCCTGCTTGAGGGCGCGCACGCCGGCCTGTTCGCGGATCCACTGCTCGATGGGGGCCAGCTCCGCGGGCGTGAGCGCGTGGGGGGCGCGGATGCCGGGCCAGATTTCGGGCCGCCACGGAGCGCCCATGGTCCAGTCCTCGCGGGCCAGGTTGCGCTCGTAGACCTCCAGCGCGTTGGGCAGCGCGTTGTCCTTGATCCAGTAGTCCCGTCCCAGCTTCGGCTTCCGGTAGGGAAGCACGTCGCGGACTGCCGACTCCGGGCGCCGTGATTCGAGCATGGGAGGCGTGTCAGCAAGAACCCTGCCGTGTTTCACGTGTGTTTCATGCATCGGGCCGGGGCGTTCTGCCCCATCCGCCCGAGGGCCTCGCTACACCGGGGCGTTTTGCCCCAGGGTCAATCGCCCCGGAGGGCCTTCGTCGTGAGTCTCCGCGCGGATGACGACTGCTGATCACCCCGGCGCGCTTCTGTCGGAAACCCATGTGCACCTGCCCTGGATGGACATCCAAAAGACAGACACTGGATGCATTCGGGACGTTGGAGGCGGAAATGGCCGGGTGGGATAGGATTTCCAGACACTCTGGGTAATCCGGGTAAAGAATGCCATGCCCGTATTGGAAGGCTTTGTCATCATGGGCCCGCGCGGAAACGGAGCTCGGGGGGCACTTCCATGGCTGACAAAGAGATGCAGACGTTCGCGGCGCTGGTCATCCAATTCCGTTCAGGGCTCTTGAAGCACGCCCAGCGCATCCTGGGGAATGCTGCGGACGCGGAGGACCTGGTGCAGCACGCGCTGGACGAGGCGTGGAAGGAGCGGCTGCACCTTCAGGGGCCGGAGGCCTTCCGTGCATGGACGGGGCGGGTCATCAACACGCGGGCCATCAGCCTGCTGCGCCACCACCGCGCGGAGCAGCGCAAGGCGGTGAACGCGGGCTGGGTGACGGTGCTCGCGGACGACCCCGAGGAGTCCGAGGGCGGCGAACTCTGGACCTTCATCCAGGAGAAGGACCTGCGCGAAGCGGTGGAGCGCCTCCCGCCGCAGCAGCGGGAAGTGTTCCACCTGCGCGCGCAGGGGCGCTCCTACGTGAGCATCGGCGCCCAGGTGGGCCGCTCCACGGGCACGGTGGGCTGGTGGCTCCACCAGGTGCGCGAACAGCTGCGCGAGCGGCTCCAGCCCATCGCGGAGGAGCGCCGGCTCTCCGTGGGCACGTGGCACTGAGGCCTCAGGTGTTGCCCGCTCTCGCGGCCAGCAGCGCCGGTCCCGCGGCCTTCTCCTCCGGGAAGGGCAGGGGCGTGGCCTCCGCGCGCAGCAGTGGCAGTCCGTGCGGCTGGGCCTGGAGGTAGGCCACCAGCTTCTCTCGCACCACGCAGCGCAGTTCGAACGCCTTGCCCGAATCCGCCGCGCTCACCAGGGCGCGCAGCTTCATGGTGCGCTCGCTCAGGTCCGTCACCTGGAGCCCCTGCACCTTGCCGTCCCACAGCCCGTTGGACTCCTGCTCCAGGACGCGCTTGAGCTCCGCGCGCACCGCGGGCACGTCCGTGCGGAAGTCCACGTACAGCTCCGCCGTGCCCAATATCTCCGGCGACACCTTGCTCCAGTTCTGGAACGGCTTCTCCAGGAACTGCGTGATGGGGATGACCAGCCGGCGCAGGTCCCACACCTTCACCACGACGTAGGTGAGGGTGATCTCCTCGATCCACCCCCACTCGTTCTCGATGATGACCGTGTCGCCAATGCGCATGGGCTGCGTGATGGACAGCTGGATGCCCGCGAACAGCGTGGACAGCGACTTCTGCGCAGCAAGGCCAATGGCCAGGCCCGCGATGCCCGCGGACGCCAGCAGCGACACGCCCACGTTGCGCACCGCCTCGAACTGGAGGAGCAGCAGCGACGCGGCCACCAGCACCACCGCCACCTCCACCACGCGCCGCAGGATGGCCAACTGCGTGCGCAGGCCGCGCACCCGCGCCACGTCCGTGCCCTCCGGCGACTGCGCGACCTTGGTCTCCAGGAAGCGCGCGGCCCGGGTGAGGAAGCGCAGCACGAACAGCGCCACCGCCACGATGACCACCGAGCGCGCCGCCAGGTCCACCGTCTCCTGCGCCGGCGGGGGCAGCTTGAGGAACCGCGCCCCCGCCGCCACCAGCACGCCCGCCAGCACGAAGCGGATGCTCCCCTTCCCGGCGGCGAGCAGCTCGTCATCCCAGCCGGACTTCGTCAGCCCCGCGGCCCGCGCCCCCACCCGCAGCGCCACCGCCTCCACCAGCCGCCCCATCACCCACGCCCCCACGAGCACGACCGCCAGCCCCAGCCACTGCCACGCCTCCAGCACCCACAGCGGACGCGTGAAGAACACGGGCGGCAGCATCTCCAGGAGCGGCGACCCGTGCTCCTGGAACAGCGTGTCGATGGCGCCCACCGTGTCCGCGCTGAAGACCCACACCGGGCCTCCTTCCGCGTCCACGCGCTCCAGCACGATGTCCTGGGGGCCTCGCGTCGTGGCCACCTGGCCCAGCACCTCGTGGCGGGCGCGCTCCCCGGGGCCCGCCGGCTCCTTGCCGATGCGCGCGAAGTCCAGCCACAGCGTCCGGTCCATCACCACCACCAGCCGCCGCGCCAGCTTCAGCCCCTCCTCCGCCTGCGTCTCCGGAGGCAGCCGCGACAGGTCCAGGTAGTGCGGCGCCCGCAGCCCGTCCCGAGCATGCGCCGCGTCCAGGAACCCCGCCGCCGTCGCCGTGGGCGTGCTCCGGTCCACCTCCGGCGGAGGCGGCGGCAGCCCCGCGTTCAGCGCGAAGGCCCCCACGGGCCCCAACAGCAGCAACAACCACATCCACGGCGGCACGAAACGGCGCACGGCGCTCTCCCAATCTCTATGTAATTTGAGGGCAAACAATCACCCTGGGCGGAGGCTGTCCAGCGGTGATGACGCGGAAGGACAAGGGTAGGGTGTAGGGCGGACGGGCGGGAGGGCGCCCCATGGTAGGTTTAGCACCTCCATGTCCGCTCCTGCTTCGTCGCTCAAGGCCGTCATCGCCGCGCTGTCCGGCAACGTGTTGGTCACGTTCATCAAGTTCATCGCCTTCCTCCTGTCGGGGTCGGGGGCGATGTTGTCGGAGGCGATCCACTCGGCGGCGGATACGGGCAACCAGGTGTTGTTGTTCCTGGGATTGAAGCGGGCGGCGCGCGTGGAGGACGACTCGCACCCGTACGGCTACGGAGGCGAGCGCTTCATCTTCGGCATCCTGTCCGCGTCCGGCATCTTCTTCGTGGGCTGCGGCGTGACCGTCTACCACGGCATCCAGTCGCTCCTTCACCCGCACGTGGCGGAGACGGGGCCGGTGACGTTCGGGGTGCTGGGGCTGTCGTTCCTCATCGAGGGCGGCGTGCTGCTGTTCGCGGTGCGCGGGCTCCTCAAGCAGGCCGCGGGCGAGCCCTTCTTCCGCTTCGTGCGGACGAAGGCCGACCCCGCGTCGGTGGCCATCCTGCTGGAGGACGGCGCGGCGGTGCTGGGCCTGGTGCTGGCGACGGCGGGCATCGCGCTGGCGCACGTGACGGGCAACCCGCTGTGGGACGCGCTGGCGTCGCTCACGGTGGGCGTGCTGCTGGGGCTCATCGCCATCTACCTGATGGTGGCGAACCGGGAGCTGTTGCTCGGCCGGTCGGTGCCCGCGGACGTGGAGCAGCGCTTCGAGGAGCTGCTGCGCGCGCGCGTAAGCCTGGCGGACCTGCACGACGTGAAGACGCGGCAGCTCACCCCGGAGTCCTACCAGTTCAAGGCGGAGCTGCGCTTCAGCGAGTCCTTCGTGGCCGCCCGGCTGGCGGAGGCCCTGCCGGCGCAGGGGCTGCCCCCGGTGGGCGCGGAGCGCGAGCGCGCGTTGACGGACGCGGCCCGGCACCTCATCCGCACCCTGAGCGAGGAGATCGACGCCATCGAAGCGGAGGTCCGCCGCGCCATCCCGCAGGCGAAGCACATCGACCTGGAGCTGGAGCACCTGACCGCCGCCGCCGCCGAGGCCGCGGAGCTCCGCGCCCGCACCGGGTGAGGTTTGGTAGGACTGCTGAGGTCAGGCATGGTGTTGGACTCCACAGGTCCAATTTGATTCGATAGGCACCGTCACGAAGCTTGCTTCCCATCAAGGACACGGGCTTCATCACGCCCGTGGAGGACTAGATGGGGCGCCAGGGTTCGTCATCGCGGCGGGTGTGGGTGAAGCGCGGGCTGGTGGCGCTGCTGGCGTTGCCCCTCTCCGGCTGCGTGCTCTTCGCGCGGCCCATCCGTCCGCCACGCGCCTCCGACGAGGAGATGGCCCGCTTCCAGTTCCCGTTGGACCTGCCCGCGGAGGGGCGCACGCAGACGCCCGCCATGGTGGCGGTGGCGACGCAGCTGGCGATGGATGACTTCCGTCCGCTGGATGTGAAGCCGCACAAGGGCGCGACCGCGGACGAGCTGTGCCTCTACCGGCGGGACTCCTTCGACGTGTGGACGGCGCCCGGCCCGGAGGGCGTGATGTTCGTGCGCTTCGTGCCCAGGCAGGACGCCTGCAACTCCGAAGGGCCCGTGACGGACGCGAGCGCCACGTACGCTATCGACACGCGTCAGTGGCGCATCCTCTCCATCCAGCGCTAGGCCGCCGTCGCACCCGAGGGCGGGGCCTCATCCGGCGTCGCGCGTGTCAGGCCCAGCACCTTCTCCCGCTGCGGCCACGGCCACGCGCCGGTGACCATGGCCAGCTTGCCCGCGAGCACCGAGCACACCGCGACCTGGAACGTGCAGATGTACGAGATGATGCCCATGTCTCCGAACACCTGGTTCAGGTAGGACGCCACCACGCCCACGATGAGCAGGCATGCGGTTCGATGTTCCGCCGCGTACGCTCGATGGTACGAGCGCGCCGCCAGGTACACCGTCACCACCAGGTACATCCACACGCCCGTGAACCCGAACCACCCGCCGAAGGCCAGCAGGCCCAACAGCGAGTTGTGCGGGTGGAAGCGGTACGTGGGGAACACGAACGCGATGTTGGGCAGCGGGTAGGGCTCCAGGAACTCGTGCCCGTAGCCCGTGCCGAACACGGGGTTCGTGTTCCAGGTGGCGATGAGGTTGAGGTTCTCGATGTCGCGGTAGTCCAGCTCTCCTTCGGCGTGCTGACCCTCGATGATGGAGCGGAAGGTCGCCACCGGCTTGAACACGCTGCTGTTGGAGCTCCACCCCACCAGGAAGTACACGACCAGCAGCGGTGAGCACGCGATGAGCCCGCGCGTGATGAACTTCTTCAGCGGCGTCCACGGGTTGAAGAAGTACGCCGCGGCCAGCCCGCCCACGAGGCTCACGTACGCGAGCCGGCGGTCGTTGAAGAACATCCCGATGAACACCAGGATGATGATGAGGAGGCCTCGGATGGCGTGGCCGGACTTGGGCCGCTCCAGCCAGCGCATGATGCACACGCTGATGGCGAAGATGAACGTCATCGAGTCCGAGTGGCAGGTGGTGTACTCCACCTCCAGGTGCTGGGCCGGCACGATGACGAGCGCGAAGTAGGTGCTCACCGCGGACTTGGTCAGCGCCGCCGCGATGATGGTCTTCGCCACCAGGGGCCAGTCCTCCGGCCCGCGCAGGCTGTAGTGGTACATCATGCCCACCAGCGGGAGCACCGCGGCCTGGTGCCACTGCCAGAGCGAGTTCTTGATGTCCCCGCCCCGCGCGATGCCCCACACCTCCATCCACATGATGGAGAAGAACGAAATCGCCAGCACCACCGCCAGCGGCCGGGGGATGGGCACCACCGGTGGATCAATCTTGGACTTCGTGGCCCGCCGGTAGATGCCGATGCCAATGGAGCCAATGATGAGCCCGTCGATGAGCGGGAAGCGCAGGGCGCCAATGCCCACCAGCTCATGCATCTGCGTGAAGAGCAGCTTGCCCAGCGGGAAGAGCGGCGACGGCCAGAACATCGACTGGGGGCGCTCGGGTGTGTAGTCCACCGCGAGCACCAGGTAGAGCACCGTGATGGCCAGGTAGCGCAGCGGCACCTTGATGATGACCCACCCCACGGTGAGCGCCAGCACGGGTGCCAGGGTGACGATGGGGTCCCCGTTACCCACGGCGGCCGCACCCAGGGTGACGGCGCCCAGGCCCACGACCATGACGATGTACTGGAGCCAGGCGGCGGGCGAGGGTTTGAAGGCCATTCGAGCGGGGGGGAGGCTATATCCCGGGCCCGTGTTGGGATAGATGCGGAAGGCGTATGGCTGGCACCCGACCCCGCGTCCTCCTGATTGCTGAGCTGTGCAACCCAGACTGGGTGAGCGTCCCCCTGGAAGGCTGGTCCCTGGCAAGGGCGCTCGCCGAGGTGGCGGATGTGCACCTGGTCACCCAGGTCCGCAACCGCGAGAACATCCTCAAGCAGGGGCTGGTGGAGGGGAAGGACTTCACGGCCCTGGACTCCACGCCGGTGGAGCGTCCGCTGGAGAAGGTGGGCGAGGTGCTGCGCGGCAAGGCGGGCGTGGGCTGGACGACGGCCACGGCGCTGAGCGTGCTGCCGTACTACTACTTCGAGGAGCTGCTCTGGCGGCGCTTCGGGGACCGCATCCGCGCGAAGGAATTCGACGTGGTGCACCGCTACACGCCCATCAGCCCCACGACGCCCAGCACGTTGGCGGCGCGGTGCGCGGACGCCGGTGTGCCCTTCATCATGGGCCCCATGAACGGCGGCCTGCCGTGGCCCAAGGGCTTCGGGGACGCGCGCGTGCGTGAGCGCGAGTGGCTGAGCTACATCCGGGACGTCTACAAGCTGATGCCCTTCTACAAGTCGACGCGGCAGAACGCGGCGGCGCTGATGATGGGCTCGCGGGCGACGCGGGCGCAGCTGTCGCGGGAGTACCAGGACAAGGTCGTCTACATCCCGGAGAACGCCATCGACGTGCGGCGCTTCGGTTCGTCGAAGGCGGAGCCGCCGAAGCCGGGTGAGCCGCTGCGGGTGGCGTTCGTGGGGCGCTTCGTGCCGTACAAGGGCATGGCGATGCTCATCGACGCGGCGGCGCCGCTGGTGCGTGAGGGCAAGGTGCAGGTGGAGCTCATCGGCGACGGCGCGGAGATGCAGAACCTGCGCGCGCAGGTGGCGAGGAGCGGCCTGGAGAACGGCGTGACGTTCGCGGGCTGGGTGAAGCACCAGGAGCTGCAGGGCCGCCTGTCGAAGAACCACATCTTCGGTTTCCCGAGCGTGCGCGAGTTCGGCGGCGCGGTGGTGGCGGAGGCGATGGCGCTGGGGCTGGTGCCCATCGTGATGGACTACGGCGGTCCGGGAGAGATCGTCAGTCCGTCCACGGGCTTCGCCATCCCCATGGGCACGCCGCAGGAGATCGTGGAGCGCGTGCGCGGAGTCCTGGAGAAGCTGGTCGCGGATCCGTCCGTGATTGGCCCCATGGGCGAGCGCGCGCGGGCGCGCATCTTCAAGCACTTCACGTGGAAGGCGAAGGCGGAGCAGGTGCTGGAGGTGTATCGCTGGGTGTCCGGCGAGCGCGGCCAGCCTGACTTCGGCATGCCGCTGGCGGACTGAGGGCCGCGGGAAGGGTCCGCCATGCGAAGGTGGGCGCTGGGCCTCATCGCGGGAGTCCTGGGGTGCGCGTCTTCCGGGGCGCCCCCTGTAGGGACTCCGCTTCAGGTCTGGGCGCGGGCGGAGATCGGACAGGGCTGCGAGCCGGACGCAGGGGACCGCTGTGTCGCCACGCTCTGTACCGAGACGGAATGCGCGCTCTTCTTCTGTGAAGATCTCGCGTCCTCCGGGATTGTCCGCACGCGCGCGACTGCGCCCGTGTTCGTGGCGCCTGGGGGCACCGCACAGCGGAACTGGGGCAGTGCGCAGGGGCTGCCGGGGGACCGGCAGCCGGTCATGGTGTTCCGCTGGTATCCGCGCGAGCGCCTCCCGAGCGAAGTGCGCCGCCAGCAGGCCATGGAGGAATGGGCCCGGCGTCCCAAGGAGAAACACCATCTCTTCCCCCAGCAGTACACGGCGTACTTCCTCTCCAAAGGCATCAACGTGCATGACTACGTCATGGCCATCGACAAGGACCTGCATGCGCGGATCCACCGGGGCACTGATGGCGGCCCCTGGAATGGCGAGTGGCGCATGTTCTTCTCGAGGACCTACGGCCGGGCCACCAAGCCGCAGCACTTCGAACAAGCATCGAAGATGATCCAGCAGTTCGGCCTGTTCGGACTGACGATGACCTACTGGCAGAGCATCGAGCTGGGTCCCTTTCCCAGGGATGACTGATGCGCTACTTCGAACTGAGCACGCCGCACTACGACGCGCCTCGTGTCTGGACGGGGAGCTATCAGGCGGATGCGCGCTGGATGTTGCCTGGCGTGGAGTGCCCTGCCTGCGGTGAGACTTGGAGTGGCATCGCACTGGCCTATCCCTCCGTGGACCTGTCCCAGCACCCGATGCGGACGGAGCTTGAGACGCCGCGCCTGGAACCCTTCGCGCGTTACGCACGGCTCCTGGAGCAGGTGAAGCCGTTGTTGCCACCTGGGGCTCAAGTGGAGCCCGGGACGACCTTCGGTCCCCTGGTTGGGACCGCGGAGGGGACGTTCGGCCCCCTCGTCTTGAGGGATCCATGGAAGCTCCTGGTGCGGGAGGACGCCCTGGACGCGCTGCGGATCGCCGGGCTTCAAGGCCTTGTGCCGGTGAGGGCGGAGCTGACTCCAAGCGGGGCAGCGATTCCGACGCTCCATGAACTGGAGCTCACGGCGCGTGGGCGGTTGTTCCCATTGGGGCCGCCGCCCTGTGCAACCTGTGGACGGGTGGATGCGGCCATGCCGGAGGAGTGCCGGCTGGAGGGCGCGTCGTTGCCACCGGACCTGGACATCTTCCGGCTGACGGATGCCGTGACGTTGATTGTCGCGACCGAGCGTTTCGTGGAGGTGGCGCGTGGCCTCGGACCCCTGGATGTCCTCTTCAAGGAGCTTCCCGTGGGCGGCGGGGGATAGGGTTCCGGGCATGAGCTCCTCGCTGCTTCGCCGCGCCGTCCGTGGCTTCGCGGTGTACGACCTGTGCGTCACGCTTCCGTTCGCCACGCCGTGGACGGCGGGAGCGATGGTGGGCGTCATGAGCTGGGCGCACGAGGGCCTGTCGCTGGGCGGAGAGGCCGTGCCTGCCTTCACGCCCACGCACGTGTTCTTCGTAGCCCTCTTCGGTGTGGTCGCCGTCATGTGGGCGCTGGTCCGCGTCCTCCAGCCCACCGCGTTGCATGGCGCCATCGACACGGTGGGCCGGGGGCTCGTCTCCGCGTGGATGGTGCTGGCGATCACGCAGGGGGCGTCGCAGGTGCTTGGCGTGTTCCTCGTGATGGAGGCCGCCGGCATGTTCGTGCAGGGCGCGCTCCTGCTCGGCGCGCGGCGGCGGGACGTGGCTCCCGCGACGGGGAGCTGAGCGGAGGCCCTTGCCTCTGCACCAAGGTGCAGGGGTTACGGTCCTTCGCATGAACCCTGAACCGTCCCTGCTTCGCCGTGTCGTCTTCGCCAGCGCGCTGTACGACTTCGTCGTCACCGTCCCCTTCGCCACGCCGTGGACCGCGAACGCGGTGCTCGCGGGCATCCGGTCCGTGCACCACGCGCTGGGCCTGGGTGGTGATCCACTCCCCGCGTTCACCTCCACGCACCTGTTCTTCGTGGCCCTGTTCGGCACCATCGTGACGCTGTGGTCCGTCGTGCGGCTCGTCCATCCCACCGCGTTCAACGGCGCCGTGGACACCGCGGGCCGGGCGCTGTTCTCCACCTGGATGGCGTGGTCGCTCACGCAGGGTGCGACGCGAGTGCTCGTCGTCTTCCTCGTGCTGGAGCTGGCGTGGATGTTCGCCCAGGGCGGTGTCATCCTCGGCGCCAGGAGGTGGCGTGGTGGCATCCCCGCGACGGCCCGTTGAAGCAGCCCCCTTGCGCATCGGCGCGCTCGCCCGTGAATCCGGCGTGAAGCTGTCCACGCTGCGCTTCTACGAGCGCCGCAAGCTGCTCCTGCCCATGGACCGCAGCGAGAGCGGCCAGCGCCTCTACGGCCCGGACGCCGCCATCCGCGTGCGCTTCATCCGCCGCTCGCAGGAGCTGGGCTTCACGCTGAAGGAGGTGTCCGCCGTGCTCGCCCTCACCGACCGGCGCGGCACCCCCACTCGCGACGTGGCCCGCTTCGCCGAGGCGAAGGTCCAGGCCATCGACGCGCGCATCGACGACCTGCGCCGCATGCGCCGCGCCATCACCACCCTGATGGCGGAAGGCTTCTGCCCTCCGGACACCGTGTGTCCCATCCAGGCGTCGCTCGGAGCACCCGCGCATCCAGCGAAGCGCAAGGCCCAAGCCGCGTCCTCCACCGCCAAGGCCCGGCGGCCTGCGCCCAAGACGCGGACCGGCTGAACGAGCCCCAAGCCCGGGGTCCACGGTACGCAGGGGAGACCCCTGCGCCCGGACCCACCGAGCGGACGCGCGCTACCGCCGCTCCGCCTCGCGCGTGGTGCGCACCCACTCGCCGCGCTTCTCCGCGCCGGGGCCGCGCACCATCAGCCACACCTTCCACACCACGTAGAAGGGTGCCCACGCCAGGTCCAGCAGGCCACGCGCCCCCACGCCGGACACCCACCAGCCGCGCAGCACGTACAGCGTCAGCGACATCAGCCCGAACGACGCCAGCGCGGACGCCGCGACCGCCGTGCCGCCGGACAGCCACACCACGCCGGCCGCAAGCACCGAGCCCGCCACCGTCGCCAGCACCAGCTGGCTCAGGGGCGGCACCAGCACGTCCATGGACAGGTCCAGCAAGAGCCCGCTCTTCTGCTTCAGCGCGTCGCTGAGCAGCGGCCACCCGTGGAGCTTGCGCATCTGCGCGCGTCCGCCCTCCCAGCGCTGGCGCTGAGAGCGGCTCTGCTTCTCCGCCGTGACCATCTCGCCCAGCACCTCCGCCTCCCAGGCGTAGTGCACGCGGTGCCCCGCGCGCGCCAGGCGGATGCCGTACTCCAGGTCCTCCACCACGCTGAACGCGTCGTGCGGCACCTGCTTCAGCACCGCGTGCGTGAAGCACATGCCGTTGCCGCGCAGGCCGCAGGACACGCCCATCCGCTCGCGCCCCATGGAGCGCACGCGGTGGAACATCCCCAGCGCGATGGTCATCAGCCGCGTGCGCCACGACGCCGTGGGGTTCATCACGCCGTAGTGCGCCTGCACGCCGTGCGCCCCGTCCTCCAGCCGGCGGGCGAAGGCGTGCAGCAGGTTCGCGGACACCACCGTGTCCGCGTCCACCACCACCACCGCGTCCGCGAAGCCGTCACGCTGGCTGTGCTCGAAGGCGTGCGCCAGCGCGTAGCCCTTGCCGCGCTTCTCCGCGTCCTGGCGCTCCAGCACCGTGGCGCCCGCTTCCCGCGCCTTCTGGGCCGTCGCGTCCGAGCAGTTGTCCGCCACCACGATGATGCGCCGCAGGTGCGCCGGGTAGTCCACCGCGGACAGGTTCGCCACCGTCCGGGCAATGCCCAGCTCCTCGTTGTGCGAGGGGATGATGACGTCGAACTTCCGCACCGCCGGCGACGGCGGCACCGGCGCCGCCTTGCGCCCCGACAACAGCGTCAAGAGCAGCAGGTAGCCGCAGCCCACCACCACCGGCAGCAGTCCCACGCACAGCGCCACGTCCACCCAGGTCCAGACCGTCACGACAGTGTCACCCCCGCGCTCGCGCCATCCGAAGGACGGCCGAGCGCACGAACCTTCAGCGCCGTTCCAGCTCCGCCAGCACCGGCAACTTGAGCAGCCGCTCCACTTGCCACTTCTCCAGGACCCGGCGGCGCAGGATGTCCAGCGCCACCGCCGCGAACACCGCCAGCGCCACCCCGCCCACCACGCCCGCGATGGCGATGAGCTTCGGGTTCGGCTTGGACGGCTTCTCCGGGAAGAGCGCCGGCAACAGCACGCTGTAGCGGTGCTTCATGGACACCTTCGAAATCTCCAGCTCCGTCTGCGCCTGGTCCAGCCGGCGCAGCTTCTCCTGGTGCCGCATCACCACCATGCGCATCCGGTCCGTGGCCACCGCCACCTCCGGATCATCCGGCGTGCCCAGCATCGCGCCCGCCATGGGCGCGCCGAAGCCCGCCGCCAGGCTCGTGCCCTCGGTCGTGGAGTCCACGTCCGTGCCGCCCATGCGCAGGTACTCCTGGATGAGCGACTGCTCCTCGGAGCGCAGGGACGTCAGCTGCGGCGAGTCCGCCTGCATCGTCGCCACGCGCTGCTCCAGGTCGACAATCACCGGGTGCTGCGGGGAGAACACGACGCGCTGCTCCGCCAGCTGCGAGCGCAGCTCCGTGAGGCGGCGGCCGCGGAACTCCTCCACGTCGCGGATGGCGCGGCGCTTGGCCTGCACCAGGAACTTCAGCTGCGCGAGCGCGTGGTCCGTCTGCAACAGCGCCTGCCGCGCGCTGGCCTGCTTGGGGTCCGCTTCCTTCTTCTTGCGGCGCGCATCCGCGGCCCGCACCGCGCGCTCCAGGTCCGCGATGGCCTGCTTGATGTTGGCGGCCTCGTTGGCCACCTGGCCCTGGAGGATGTTCACGGATTCGGAGATGGCGCCCATCTCCGAGTCATGGCGCATGTCCAGGAAGTTCTGCGCCGCGGCCTCCACGATGTTGAAGGCCATCTGCGGATCGCTCCAGTCCACCCCGATGGTGACCGTGCCGCTGCCGCCCTCCGCCATCACGATGAGGCTGGTCTCCAGCATCGCGATGAGCGCCTCCTCCTTCTCCTCGTCCGTCATGGGAGGCGGAGCCTTCTTCAGGTACTGCTCCTTCATGCGGCTCATGGGCGAGCGCATGTGGTCCCAGTACTCGATGAGCTTCGCGTTCTTCACCACGGACTTGAGGTTGCCGCGGCTGAGCACCATCTCCCACGCGGCGCGCGTGGGTTGATCCGCCTCCACCGGGATGGACCGGCCCGGGTTCACCAGCGAGGAGATGATGAGGTTGCGGTACGTCAGCATCCGCGTCTCGACGTGGTACTTGCGCGGCATCAGCTTCGCCGCCGCCGAACCCAGCCCCGCCATCACCGCGACGATGCACAGCCCCAGGAACCAGTGCCGGAAGATGGCCCTGCGCACGAAGCCCAGCCCGTCGAACAGGAAGCCCCAGTCGATGAGGTCCGCCGGCGCGTTTGTCTCTTCGCGCTCGGGGACGTACGGCGGACCTCATCGACTGGGGCTTCCTGTTCGACGGGCTGGGCTTCGTGCGC
>NZ_RAWN01000221.1:0-15154 GCF_003668895.1 Corallococcus sp. AB045 | reverse complement strand
ATCCCGGGAGGAGGGCCCGCCCCACGGGGCTGCGGGCGGGCCCTCCTCCCGGGATACGGGGACGGCCTGCCTCCTCGTGCCCCTGTTCGCCGGAGGCGGGGGCGCATATAGGCTCCGTCGGAGTTCCTTTCGTGGAGCACCCCGCTTCCCCATGAGCAGCCGTTCCCCTTCCGCGCCGGACGCCCCTGACGCTCCGCCCCTGGGCATGTCGGACGTGAAGGTCCGCGCGCAGCGCTCCATCATCGCCCTGCTCCTGCGGACGGCCGGCTCGCTGGGGCTGCGCGTGGTGAGCTCGCTCACCCTGTCGCATCTGCTGTTCCCCGGGGACTATGGCGTGTTCGCCATCGTCGCCTTCACCTCCGCGATGGGCGCGTTCCTGGGGGACCTGGGGCTCAGCGCCTCGCTGGTGCGCCAGCAGCACGAACCCACGCAGGACGAGATCACCTCCGCCTTCTGGAGCCACCAGGCGTTCACCGTCTTCATCGTGGGCGTCATCGTGCTGCTCGCGCCGTGGCTGTCGCGCAGCTACGAGCTGGGGCCTTCGGGCGCGGCCATGGTGGGCACGATGGCGATCGGCCTGTTCTTCCACTCGCTGCGCGTCATCCCCGTCATGATGCTGGAGCGGCAGCTGCGCTTCCCGGTGCTCGCGCGCATCGAGCTCATCGAGAGCGTGGCGCAGACGGCGGGCAGCATCCTGCTGGCCTGGTTGCACTTCGGGGCGTGGTCGCTCATCGGCGGTGGGCTGGTGCGGGGCGCGGTGGGCATGGTGCTGTTCTGGGCGGCGGCGGGCTGGCGGCCCCGGGGCACGTTCCGCTGGGACATCGTCAAGCGGCTCTTGTCCTTCGGCATCTGGTTCCAGCTCACGGGCCTCATCCCGGCGGTGCTCGCGGGCTGGGTTCCGCTGGTGGTGGGGCGCATGGAGGGCAAGGACGCGGTGGGCCTGGTGAACTGGGCCTCCGCCCTGGCCTCCGTGCCGCTGGCGGTGAGCAGCGTCCTCACCCGCGTCGCGTATCCGGCGTACAGCCGCATGCAGGAGGACACGGTCGCGCTGGCGGAGTACCTGCGCACGTCCATCCGCCGCGTGAGCGCGCTGTTGTGCCTGGCCATTCCGTTCGGCGTCATCGCGCTGCCGCCCTTCATCCCGGTGGTCTTCGGTGAGCGCTGGAGCCTCGCGTCCGCGCTGGTGCAGTGGTTCACCATCGAGGCGTCCATGCAGGCGGTGCAGGGCCTCTTGCACTCCCAGCAGCACGCCAGCGGCCACGCGAAGGAGCGGATGTACGTGGCCACTGCCGCCAGCGTCCTGCGCTTCGGCCTGGGCACGCTGGCGGTGATGCAGTGGGGCATCGTCGGCGTCGGGGTCGGCATCACGGCCGTCACGCTCACGGAGCTGTGGGTCACCGCGCGGCTGGTGTCCCGCCGCAACCCGCACCTGTCGCGGCTCGAGTTCGAGGTCATGGAGCCGTTCCTCACGGTGGGCGCGCTGCTCGCGCTGGCGCTGGGCTTCTCGCGGCTCGCGACGGGACAGGGCGGGCTGCTGGTGCAGGCGCTGGTGGCGGCGGGGGTGCTGACCGCGCTGGTGCTCGCGAGAGAGGCCACGCGGCGAGGCCTGTCGCTGCTGGGTGAAGTGCGCGCCGTGGTCCAGCACCTGCGTGCGAGGCGGGCACCTCCGTGAGCCGTGCGTGGCACCTGATCTCGGGCGAGTATCCGCCGGCCCCCGGCGGCGTCTCCGACCATTCACGGAGCATCGCCCACGCGCTCTTGAACGCGGGGAAGACGGTGCATGTCTGGACCCCTGGCGCGGAGGGCGTCACGGATGACCAGGGTGTGACCGTGCACCGGTGGCCTGGCCTCTTCACGCCTCCGGGGTTGGTGCGCCTGACTCGCGAACTGGACGCGACGCCAGGGCCCCGGAGGCTGCTGCTCCAGTACGTGCCGCACGCGTTCGGCATGAAGGCGATGAACGTTCCGTTCTGCGCCTGGTTCGCCGCGAGGCGGCACGACGAACGCGAGCTGTTCCTCCATGAAGCGGTGTACCCATGGAGCCCTGGCGCGCCGTGGAAGCATCAGGTGCTCGCGGGGGTCACGCGGGTGATGCTGCGCACGCTGGCGCTCGGCGTGGAGCGCGCCTACGTGTCCATCCCCACCTGGGCGGAGTACCTGCCCGAACCACTGCGAGCCCAGGCCCGGTGGTGTCCCATTCCCAGCCCCCTGCCCCTGGACGTGCCAGAGGACGAAGTGCGCGCGGTGCGGGATGCGCTTAGCGGCCCCACGGTGGCGCACTTCGGGACGTATGGCGGCGCCATCGCGGGCCCGCTGGAGGCCGTGCTCGTGCCGCTGTTGCAGCGGGACGAGCGACGGCAGGCGCTGCTGCTGGGCCGGGGCAGCCAGGGCTGGTGCGAGTCGCTGGGACGGAAGCATCCCACGCTGGCCCGCAGACTCCATGCGAGGGACGGACTGGCACCGGAGGCCGTGGCCGTGCACCTGCGCGCGGCGGAGCTGCTGGTGCAGCCGTATCCCGACGGCGTCAGCGCCCGGCGGAGCAGCGCGATGGGCGGATTGGGGCTGGGCCTGCCCATCATCACCAACACCGGGCTCCTGAGCGAACCGCTGTGGCGCGAACTGCTGCCGGTGGCGCTCGCGGACGAGGCGTCACCCGCTGCGCTGCTGGCGCTCGCGGAGCACCTGTTGGAGCACGAGGAGGAGCGCCGGGCCCTGGGTGAGCGCGCGGCGCGCGTGTACCGTGAGCACTTCGCGCTGGAGCACACGGTGGCGCACCTGCTGCGCCGCGGAGACACCCCGTGAGCCCCTTGCGGTTGAAGGTCCTGATGGATCCGCGCGAGGAGGGCTGGCCCAGCATGGACCTGGTGGGCGAAGCACTCGTGGACGGACTGGCGGCGTTTCCCGCCGAGGTCGACGTCACCCGCGTGCGGCCGTCCATTCCCCACGCCGTGCGAGCCCTGCCCCAAGTGGGAAGCCGCAAGGCCGCCTTCAACGCGGACCGGCTCCTCACCCGCTTCGGCCTCTATCCCGCGCGATTGCTGCGTGAGCGCATGGGCCCTGATGCATTCCACGTCGTGGACCACACTTACGCGCAGCTCGTCCACGCGCTGCCCGCGGAGCGCACCGGCGTCTTCTGCCATGACCTGGACGCGTTCCGCTCCGTCCTGGAGCCCCACCGCGAACCGCGCCCCACGTGGTTCCGCCTGATGGCGAGGGCCACGCTCAAAGGCATGGAGCGCGCGGCCATCCTCTTCCACAGCACTCAGCAGGTGCGCGACGAACTGCTCGCTCACGGCGTGGTGCCTCCCGAGCGATTGGTGTGGGCGCCCTACGGAGTCTCGCCGGAGTACCGGCTCGACCCCGTTCCCGGAGACGCCAGCGAGGCCGTGCTCGCACCGCTCAAGGGCCGGCCGTACCTGCTGCACGTGGGCAGCGCCATCCGCCGCAAGCGGCTGGACGTGCTGTTCGATACCTTCGCGGCGCTGAGAGCCCGGCATCCGGACCTCATGCTGGTGCAGCAGGGCGGCGAACTGGACGCGGATCAACAGGCACAGGTGGCGCGGCTCGGCTTGAAGGACGCGCTGCTGCAACCGCCCCGGCAGGAGCGGGCCACGCTGGCGGGACTGTACCGGCGAGCCCGCGCGGTGCTGGTGCCCAGCGACGCGGAGGGCTTCGGCCTGCCCGTCATCGAAGCCTTGGCGTGTGGTGTCCCCGTGGTGGCCAGCGACATACCGGTGCTGCGCGAAGTGGGCGCCGACGCCTGCACGTACTGCCCGGTGGGCGACGTGGCCTCATGGTCGGAGATGGTGGACGCCCTGCTCACGAACCGAGTGCCTGCGCCATCCACTGAGACACGGCGTGCACGGGCCGCGCGCTTCACGTGGAGCGCCCATACGCGCACCGTGCTGGACGCGTATCTGCATCGCCTTGACCGCCCCGGGCGGGTCTGATTCGGTCGCGTCCGCGTGCGGATCCTGTTCCTCAATCCCGTGGGAATCCTGGGCGGTGCCGAGCGCGCACTCGTGGATCTCCTCGCGTGCCTGCGCACGCAGGACCCTTCCCTGTCGCTGCACCTCATCGCGGGCACGGACGGGCCGCTCGTGGAGACAGCCCGAGGGCTCGGCGTGGAGACCCGGGTGCTCGCCCTGCCCGACCGCTTGTCCGCGCTCGGGGACAGCGGTCTGCGGGAGCAGGGCCGCGCGGGTCTCTGGCGCTTCACGCGTGAAGTCGCCCCTACGCCCCTGCTGCTGACCCGCTACGGCCTCGACCTGCGGCGCGCGGTGCGTGACGCGGCGCCGGACCTGCTGCACTCCAATGGCATCAAGACCCACCTGCTGAGCGCGGCCACCACCGGACTGCCGGTTCCGCGCGTGTGGCACGTGCACGACTTCCTCGGAGAGCGACCGCTCGTGCGCCGCGCGCTCTCCGGACTGCATCCGCTGGCCTCGGCCGCCATCGCGAACTCGCAGGCCGTGGGGGATGACGCGCGCACGGTGCTCGGGAAGGTGCCCGTGCACGTCGTGCCCAACGGCGTGGACGTGGAGCGGTTCTCTCCGGCCGCCGGTGACGGCGCGCACCTGGATGCACTGGCCGGACTTCCTCCCGCGCCTCCGGGCACGCTGCGCGTGGGGCTCGTGGCCACGTACGCGCGATGGAAGGGACACGATGTCTTCCTGGAGGCCGCGGCCCTGCTGACGCGTCAGGCACCGGCTTTGCCCGTGCGCTTCTATCTCGTAGGCGCGCCGCTCTACCGCACGGCAGGCTCGCAGTTCACCGACGCGGAGCTGCGTGAACAGGTGGAGCGCCACGGCCTCACGGGCCGCGTGGGCTTCGTGCCCTTCCAGCCCGAGCCCGCCCGCGTCTACCGGGCCCTGGACGTCTTCGTGCACGCGAGCACCCGCCGCGAGCCCTTCGGCCTCACCATCGCGGAGGCGCTCGCCTGCGGCCGGGCCGCCGTCATCTCGAAGTCGAGCGGCGCGGCCGAAGCGCTTCGGGATGGCGAGGACGTGCTGTCCATCGAACCCGGCGACGCGACCACGCTCGCGGCGGCCCTGCGCCGGCTGCTGGAGGACGAAGCCTTGCGAGACACCCTGGCCCGCGCGGCCCGCCACACCGCCGTGCGCCGCTTCTCCCGCGAGCGCTATGCCCGGGACATCCTCGCCGTGTACCGGAGCCTCGTCCCCGCGCGAGGGCATTCATGATTCGTCCCCGGAAGCTCGTCACCGTCTCGCACTCCTACGTCGTCACCCTCAACCGGCGGCTGGCCAACGAGATGGCCCGCGTGGGTAAAGGCCGCTGGGACGTCACCGCCGTGGCACCGAAGTCCTTCCACGGAGACCTGGGCCCGCTGGTGCTCCAGCGTGACCCCGACGAGGCCGTGAACCTGGAGGCCGTGCGCGCCTTCTTCAGCCGCTCGCTGCACGGCTTCGTCTATGGGCCGGAGCTGCGCGCACGGTTGTCGCGGGGCGTGGACCTGGTGCACCTGTGGGAGGAGCCCTACGTGCTCTCCGGCCTGGAGGTGGCGCTGATGACGCCCCGCAACGTGCCGCTCGTCTTCTGCACGTTCCAGAACCTGGCCAAGCGCTACCCTCCGCCCTTCGCGCAGGCCGAGCGCTTCGTCCTGCGCCGGGCCGCGGGGTGGATCGCCTGGGGCCAGACGGTGCACGACAACCTCCTGGCCCGGCCCGGTTATGAGCAGCGCCCCTCGCGCTTCATCCCCGTGGGCGTGGACGTGGAGCACTTCCGTCCGGATCCGGAGGCGGGCCGCGCCTTCCGCGAGCGCCTGGGCTGGACGTCCGAAGGGCCGCCCGTGGTGGGATACCTGGGCCGCTTCGTGCCGGAGAAGGGCCTGCGGCTCCTCATGGATGCGTTCAACAGACTGAACACCCCCTGGCGAGCCCTCTTCGTCGGCGGAGGCCCCCTGGAGGTGGACCTGCGCGCGTGGGCGCAGCGCCACGGGGACCGCGTGCGCATCATCACCGGTGTGAAGCACGCGGAGGTGCCCCGCGCCCTCAACGCCATGGACGTGCTCTGCGCGCCCAGCCAGACGACGCCCGCGTGGAAGGAGCAGTTCGGCCGCATGCTCGCGGAGGCCTTCGCGTGTGGCGTGCCCGTGTTCGCCAGCGATTCTGGAGAGATTCCGCACACCGTGGGCGATGCCGGACGCATCCTGCCGGAGTCGTACGGCGGCGCCTGGGTCACCGCGCTCGAGGAGCTGCTGGAGAGCCCCGCTCAACGCCAGGAGCTGTCCGCGCGAGGCAGGGAGCGAGCCGTGTCCCGCTTCGCCTGGCCTGTGGTCGCGAAGGCGCACCTCGACTTCTTCGAGCAGGTGCTCGAGCGCAAAGCCTGAAGCCTCACGCCTCCAGCCGAGCCACCACCGCCGCCGCCATCGCGTCCCACGTCCAGGCCCGCAGCTCCGAAGACAGCGCGGCCACGGCGGGCATCCACTCCGCGCCACGGGCCCGCCACTCCTCCAGGCGCCGCACCAGCTCACCCGAGTCCTCGGGGTCATCCAGCAGCAGCCCCTGGAGCGAGGACGGGTAGCGCTCCGCCACGCCCGCCGAGCGGCTCACCAGCGCGGGGATGCCCACGCACAGCGCTTCGTGCACACCCAGGCCATAGGACTCGTAGCGCGTGGGGGACACCAGCAGGTCGGCGGCGGCCAGCAGGCGGGGCACGTCGTCGCGGAAGCCCAGGAAGCGGATCCGCTCGCCCAGGCCCTGCTCACGCGCCGCGCGTTCCCAGGCTTCGCGCTGCGCGCCCGTCCCTACCACGCACAGGTCCACGTCCCACTCGCGTCGTGCGCACAGCCGTGCCCACGCGTGGAAGAGCGTGTCGAAGCCCTTGCGCCGGTCCCCCAGCGCGCCCACGAACAGCGCCACCCGCCGCTCATGAGGCCAGCCCAGGGACGCCCGCGCTTCACGACGAAGCACGGGCGTCGTGGACGGGAAGCGCGTCGGATCACCGCCCAGGTACACGACGTGGACGCGGGATGCCTCCACGCCCGTGGCGGCCAGCAGGTCCTGCCGCGTGCGCTCCGAATTCGCCAGGATGATCCGCGCCCGGCGCAACGCACGCTGCTCGCCGCGCAGGTGCATCCGGTGACTCACGAGGCCCTTCAGCCTGCGCAGTGGATCGCCAACGGGCTCGGGCGCGTGCGCGGCGTGGACGTAGTGGACCCAGTTGGCGGCGGGCACCTCACAGTTGCCGCCGTTGGCCACCACCTGGCCACCCTGGGCCAACGTGCGCGCGGCCCAGAAGCGCCCCACGGCGTCGAGCAACGGCTCGCCCAGCAGGTACGCGTTCGCGGGCTTGGGCACGCGGACGAAGTGCACGTTGGGGTAGCGCAGGAGCGCATCTTCCACCCGGTGCGCCACCAGCCGCACGGGCCCGCCCTGGCGCGCGAGCCAGTCCGCCAGCGCGAGGTTCGCGCGGTCCATGCCCCCGGTGGAGACGAAGTCACCGGCGATGAGGGTGTACGGCCGCATTCCGGTTCCAGTACGCGCTGAAGAAAGCCCCGTTGAGCAGCCAGAACTCCATGCCCATCTGGCTCATGAAGAACTGGTTGTTGAAGGTCTGTGCGATGGCACCCAGGTCATATGCGAAGAGCATGCTGCCCCAGAGCCAGAACTCCCCCGGCGAGTCCTCCCGGCGCCGGGCCACCTGGAAGCCCCACCCCAGCGTCACCAGCAGCGCCACCGGATAGCAGACGATTCCCAGCCAGCCAGCGTCGTAGGCCCACGCGGTCAATTGGATCTCCGCCCAGAGCGGCGGGTGCTCGCGGTAGGTGTTGTCGCCGAAGTAGGCGTTGGCCATGCCGTAGCGGCCCATACCCGCGCCCAGGGGGAACTCCGGGAGGACCTCCTCGAAGGTGCTCTCCAGGAAGTGGCCCCGGTTGGACTGGTACACCTGTGACGGGTCCGACGCGGTGAGCGTGCTCCAGCGCGACAGCACCGCGTCACCGCCAACGGCCACGGCCCAGCCGAAAGCCACGACGGCGAGACCGCCCACGACGGAGGCCAACGCCGCGAGCCGCACCCACCGGCCGCTCACGGTGAGCGCCAGCCCCATGGCCGCCATGCACACCAGCAACGTCACCGCCGAGACACGGACCTGTCCCAGATAGAGGCAGATCAACCCGACGCCGATGCCCACCACGCCCAGCACCTTGCGCGAAATACCCTGGCGGCTGAGCAGGAAGGTGCCCCCCAGCAGCACCGAGTAGAAGGCGCCGGTGGCCGCGCCGCCCGGGACGTCCGTCAGCCCCATGGGGCGGAACACGCGCGCGCCGCTCGCGGTCTCGAACTGGAGGCTGCGCACGTAGCCTTCGCCCTGGCCTTCGACCACCGAGGACAGGTTGGGCTGGAAGCGGCCTGGAAAGGAGACCTGCAGGATGCCCAGCGAGGCGCTCGCCATGTTGAACAGGAAGAGCAGCAGGACGACGCGGCTGAACATCTTCGCGTCGATGCGCAGGCGGCTCGCCCAGAAGAAGGGCGCGAACACGGCAATCTGGATGCCCAGCTGCGCGGCCGCCGCCAGCGGGCTGGTGGTGCCAGGGTGGAAGAAGTTCAGCGCGGTGAACACCGCCGACGCGACCAGGAACGGCTTCGCCAGGTGATTGAGGCGAGGCCCCTTCACCAGCACGAGCAGCGCCAGGCTGGTGCCGAATGACAGGATGCGGAACACCACGCGCGCCGCCGCCAGCACCTCCATCAGCAGCGCGAGCTGGCAGACGAAGAGCAGCACGATGAAGGCCACCACCACGGAGCCCGACCCCAGCAGCCCCGGGGCCCCGGCGGCTGGCGCGGGTGCGGCCGCCACGGCGGGCGCGGCGGCACGGCGCACGTAGCGTTGATGCAGCACCCCCGGCCCGCGGAGCTGGGGACGAGGACTGGCCCCACTCATGCGGTGGGCTCCCGCGCCACGGAGCGCACCGCGTCCTCCAGCGCCTCCAGGAACACCTGGGGAGAGCTCAGGGCCCGGGCCCGGTCCGGCCCCCGGGAGCCCAGCGTCTTCCGCGCGGATGCGTCCTCGATGAGCCCCCGCAGCGCCCGGGCCAGCGCCTCCGCCTCCGGAGGCACGAGCACGCCACACGACGCATCGACGATCTCCACCGGTCCACCGAGCGCGGTGGTGACGATGGGGAGGCCTGCCTGGAGCGCCTCCACGAACGTCAGCCCGAAGGCCTCCAGGCCGGTGTTGGGCTGGCAGTACACGTCCGCCGCGCGCATCAGCCGGGGCACCTCCGCACGCTGGCCCAGGAAGTGGACCCGGTCCCCCAGGCCCAGGCTCACGGCCTGCGCCTTCAGTCCCTCTTCGTAGGCGGACTCCTCCGGACGCTGCGAACCGCCCACGAGCCAGGCCTTCCAGCCAGACACCTGGCGAAGCCGCCCCAGGGCCTCCAAGAACAGCCGCTGCCCCTTCCCTTCCTGCATGCGGCCGACGTGGATGAGGACGACGTCTTCCGCGAGCGCGCCCAACTCTCCGCGGAGCGAAGCACGCTCGGAGGCCCCAGGCGCGGCCCCGCCGTCGCGCACGGGGGGATGGAGCACGCGCCACGGCGTGCGTGGATACACGCTCCGCAAGGTGCCCGCGGTGTAGCGGCTGTTGCAGAGCGCCAGGTCCGGCGGGGTGACACGCGCCCAGCGCTCCACCCAGTGAGCGCCCGTGAGCACGTCATGCTGGAAGAAGAGCAGCGGCACGCCAGCGGTGCGGACCACCGGGCCGAAGAGGGCCTGCGGCCACGCCGCGTGGCACACCACCGCATCGAACCGCTCGCACTGGAGCAGCGACATCAGCGCGCGGCGGGCCCGCCAGACGCGCCAGGGCCGGCTCACCTTCGCGGGTGCCAGCAAGTTCACAGCGGCGCCAGCGGAGCGCAGCTCCTGCGCCATGCGGCCCTCGAAGCACAGCGCGAAGGCATGCTCCGCGCCTCCGGTCCGCTCCTTCTGGGAGAGCGCCAACGTGCGCAGCAAGGTCTCGACGCCGCCGTACAGGTTGCCGCTCGACACATGCAGCACCCGTAACGAAGGGCCGTCCCCCTGCTCACGCGAAACACCGGGGGAGCCGGCCACGTCCACGGCGCGAGCAGCCGCCACTTCACCTTCAGAGCCGGGTGGGACACGCATGGACGGGCCTCAGCCCCCACCCACGGCGGGCCGCGCGGACACATCGGGTTCCACGCTCACGGGCCGCCGTCCGAGCGCCTCCGCGTACAAGTCCAGGCTGCGCGACGCCATCACGTCATGGGCGAACTCCGCCCGCGCACGCTCCCGCGCCCCGCGCGACAGCCGCTCCCGCAGGCCCGGCTCCTCCACCAACCGGCGCGCCGCCGACGCCAGCGCCCGCGCATCTCCCACGGGCACCGTGAGCCCGGTGCGCTCGTGCAGGCTCACCCACGCCACGCCAGAGTCCGGCACGGCGGTGTTGAGCACGGGCAATCCACTCGCCAGCGCCTCCACCTGCGACAGGCCATACGCCTCGCTGCGCGCGTTGCTCGGGAACCACAGGGCCGTCGCGGCCCGGTACGCGCCCGTCAGCGCCTCCGGCGACAGGTAGCCCGCCCACGTCACCCGGTCCTCGATGCCCAGCGCCTTCGCCCGCGCGCGGCCTTCCTCCGCCAACGGCCCCTCGCCCACGATGACCAGCCGCCCCGGCGCGTGCACCAGCGCCTCCAGCGCCGTGAACAACCCCTTGTAGTAGACGAGCCGCCCCACCATCAGCCACAGCGGCCCGCCCGCCGCCTCCGCCGTCCACCGCGCCTGGGCCTCGCGCGCTTCCGCGGAAGGAGGCCGCAGGTACGACTCCAGCTCGATGCCCAGCGGCAGCACCCGCACCTTCGGCTTGAACGTCGACAGCAGCGACGAGCCGCGCACGTACGCGTCGCTCGTGGCCAGCAGCCGCGCCGCGCGCGAGTACAGCATCCACTCGAAGGGACGGAACAGCGCGCCCGCGACCTTCTGCCGGATGATGTCGCTCTGGTGCGTCACCACCACCGCGGGCAGGCGCGGCACCGCGTCCAGCGCCAGCACCATGCTCGGGTTGGGCACGTGCAGGTGCACCACGTCCACGCCCCGCGCCAGCGCCCGCCGGAGCACGAACGGCAGCGACGGCATCACGTCCATGCGCGCCACCGACGCGAGCCGCCCCAGGCGGATCACGCGCACCGGTCCATCCCACTCCTCACGCGTGGGGCTGCGCCCGTGGAACTCGTGGCTCGTCCCGGTGCCATCCACGGAGTGGTTCGCGCACAGCACCTCCACCTGCGCGCCCAGCGACGCCTGCGCGCGCGCCAGCGTGCGCAAGTGCGCCTCCATGCCGCCGGAGGCCGGAGGGTAGAACTTCCCCAGGTGCAGCACCCGCAGGCCCGCGGCCTTCACGACGGCGCCACCCCGCCCTTGGGCTCGTCCTGCGTCGGGCCATAGCCCTGGTAGCCCAGGTACGTGTCGCCGTAGCGCGGCTGCCGCAGGTCCACGTCGTTGAGGATGGCGCCGAACATCCGCGCCTGCACGTCCGCCAACGAGCGCAGCGCGCGCTTCGCGGCGCCCCGGTCCGTCCGGCCCGCCTTGAGCACCATCACCACGCCGTCCGCCTGCGTGGCCAGCACCGCCGCGTCCACCACCGCATTGAGCGGCGGGCTGTCCAGGATGATGCGGTCGAACTTCTCCCCCGCCGCGCGCAGCAGCTCCTTGAAGGCACGCGTGTGCAGCAGCTCCGCGGGGTTCGGCGGCAGCGGGCCACACGGCAGCACGAAGAGGTTGGGCACCTCCGTGCTCTTCACCGCCTTGTCCAGCGAACCCTCGCCCACCACCAGCGAGCTGATGCCCAGGTCATTGGGCACGCCGAACGCGCGGTGCAGCCGGGGCCGGCGCATGTCCGTGTCCAGCAGCAGCACGCGGTTGCCGCTCTGGGCCATGGCCACGCCCAGGTTGATGCACGTGGTGGACTTGCCCTCCTGCGGGCCGCTGGACGTCACCACCAGCGTCTTGCAGGGATGATCCGGCGACATGAACAGGAGGTTGGTGCGCACGGCGCGGCAGCACTCCGCCACCGCCGAGCGCGGCGCGCGGTGCACGTACAGGTCGCGGTCGCCCGGCGCCTTCGTGGCCTCCATGCGCGGCACCACGCCCAGGAACGCCAGGCCCAGCACGTCCTCCACGTCCGCCTGCGACCCGACGGTGTTCTCCAGCATCTCCAGGAACAGCGCCACGCCCAGCCCCAGCAGCAGCCCCATCACCCAGCCCACCAGCAGGTTGCGGCGCGTGTGCGGCCGCACCGGCACCATCGCCGGCTGCGCGGGGTCCAGCACGCGCACGTTGCTCGTGCGCAGCAAGCCCGACAGCTCGATGTCCTTCAGCCGCTTGAGCACCAGCTCGTACAGGCGCTGGTTGTTGTCCGACTCGCGCTGCAGCCGTCCGTACTCGATGGCCTTCTTGTTCACCTGGAAGGCCTCGGCCTTGGTCTCGTCCAGGAGCTTGTTGAGGTTCTTCTCCTCGCCCTGCGCCTCCGCCAGCTGCGTCTCCGCCGAGCGCACCACGTTGGTCAGGCTCTTGAGCAGGTCCGCGCGCACGACGTCCAGCTTGCGGTTGCACTCCAAGAGCTTCGGGTGCTCCGGCAGGTAGCGCTCGGTCAGCTCCGCGCACGCGGCCTTCTGTTCGCCGTAGCGCGATTTGAGATCTTGGATGGGACCGTCCTTCGCGCCGGGCACGGCCTCCGCCCACGTCTCGTCGTTGCCGGCGTCCTTGCGCAGCCGGTGGATGGCGTCCACGCGCGCCTGCTGCGCCGCGATGCGCGTGCGCACCTCGGTGAGCTTCAGGTTGTAGGAGTTGATCCGCTCGCTGACGATGGACAGCCGCGACTCCAGCGACGTGGACAGCATGTCCGCGTCCTTCTTCAGGTCGTAGACGGCCATCTCGCCGGCCTTGGACTGGCGGCCCAGCTCATCCAGGCGCCCCTCCAGCCACGTGCGCGCCTCCTCCGTGGTGCGCAGCTTCAGCGCCAGGTTCTCCGCCATGTACGCGGCGGCCACCTCGTTGGACAGCAGCGCCGCGCGCGCGGGGTCCACGTCCTCCACGCCGATGTTCATCACCCGCGAGTCCTTGCCGGGCACCACCTGGATGCGCGAGCGCAACAGCCCCACCGCGTCCGTGTCCTCCAGCGCCTTCGCGCGCTCCGCCGGGTCCTGGTTCGCCGGCAGGCCCAGGAAGGACGCGTCCTTCGACAGCCCCAGCCGGTCCACCACGCGGCTGGCCACCGCGCGCGAGGTGATGATCTCACTCTGCGTGGCGTAGTACTCCTTGTTGAACCAGTAGTTGCTGCGCTCCTCCCCCATCACCTCCTTCACCTCGCCGTCGAGGATGCGCGGCGCGGTGACGTCGATGATGAGCGAGGTGCTGGCCGCGTAGATGCGCGGCTGGCGCAGCGTCCACGCCGCCGTGAGCGCGGTGACCCCCAACGCCACCCCGAGCATCACCCACCGCCGGCGCCACACACCCCGCACCCGGTGCATCACGCTCGCGGACGTCGCGCCGGGCGCTCCACCGGCCGGGTCCAACACCGTTCCTTCCACGTCGCGTCTCTCCGGAAGTGGCTGCCGCGGGCGGTCTCCACCGGCCCGAACTCATCCGGACCCGACCTGCACCCACATCGCGCTGGGGGGAATAACGCCCGGAGCGTGCAACGGGCCGGGCGGGTTGTCCATCCGACCGACGCCGCCTGGATGCTCCCCATCCATCCGCCCCGGTCCGTGAACGCGCACCCTGGAGGGTCCTGTGGTAGGGAGCGGCGCAATGGTTCCTGCGCTTTCCGTCGTCCTGCCCTTCAACCCCGCCACCGCCGCCGCCGCCGCCCGATTCGCTCACGCGCTGTCCGGCCAGGCCCAGGTCGTGCTCGCGGGTGAAGGGCCGGTGGACGTCACGCCCGGTCCCAACGTCCACGTCCTCTCCGCCCAGGGCGGCAAGGGGGCGGCCATCCGTGCCGCGCTGCCCCACGTCACCGGCGCCCACACGGTGCTCCAGGATCCGGACACCGCCTACTCGCCCGACACCTACGACGCCCTGGTGCAGCCCCTGCGTGACGACACCGCGGACGGCGTCTTCGGCCGGCGCCCCGGCATGTCGCCGGAGATGGTGGCCGAGCGCGCGCTGGGCGGCATCACCCGCTTCGTCACCGACGTGGCGCTGACGGATCCGCTCACCGGCCTGCGCGCCTTCCGCACGGAGGCGCTGCGCTCCATCCAGCTCACCAGTGACGACGACGCGGTGGACGCGGAGCTGGTGGTGAAGCTGGCCGCGCAGCTCTTCCGCCTCACCGAAGTGTCCCTGCCGCCGCTGCGGGCCGTGCCGCGCCGCCCGGCCTCCGCGCACCTGGCCCGCCTGCGCACGCTGGTGCGCTACGCCACCGTGCGCGACGACGCGGACAACCAGCACGAGGGCTACTCCACCCTGGAGCGCATGGACGGCGCCACCCACTACAACCAGTGGCTGGGCCGCCGCTTCCGCGAGCACATGGGCCGGCGCGTGCTGGAGATTGGCGCCGGCATCGGCACCATCACCCGCGAGCTGGAGGCCGGCGCGGAGCACCTGGTCGCGCTGGAGGTGGAGCGCTTCTACGTGGACCGCTTGAAGAACCTCTTCCGAGGCAAGCCCCACGTGCGCCCCTACCTGTCCGACGTGGCGCTCGCGGACTGGGAGGCGCTGAAGGCGGAGAACCTGGACACCATCGTGCTGTCCAACGTGATGGAGCACATCCCGGACGACGCGTCCGCGGTGCGCCGCTTCCGTCAGATCCTCCAGCCGGATGGCCGCGTGCTCATCCTCGTGCCGGCGCTGCCGCAGCTGTTCGGCGCCATCGACGAGGCCGTGGGCCACTACCGCCGCTACACGCCGGAGTCCCTGCGCGCGGTGCTGCAGGAGAACGGCTTCCGCGTGGACACGCTGGAGTGGATGAACCTGGTCGGCCTGCCGGGCTGGTACGTCAACAGCCGCATCCTGCGCCGCCGCGCGGTGCCCAAGCTCCAGCTCAAGCTCTACGACACGCTGGCCCCCCTGCTCGCGCAGGCCGAGCAACAGGTGCGGCTGCCCGTGGGCATGAGCCTCTTCGCCGTCGCCCGCGCCGTCTGATGCCCGCGTGAGCGCCGAACCCCACCCCACCTCCC
>NZ_RAWN01000220.1:0-15460 GCF_003668895.1 Corallococcus sp. AB045 | reverse complement strand
GGGTGGAGGGCGGGCGGGGAGGCGGTGCCCGGCTGGACGCCCGGCGGAGCTTCCGGCCCGCCATCCTTCCTTGACTGATCCGAACCCGCTCTTTAGGTTGAGAGGCTTCCACCGGCTTCAAATCAGAGCCAAGAAGGATGTTCCATGGCCCGCGTTACCGTTGAAGACTGCCTTCCCTACGTGGACAACCGGTTCGCGCTGGTGCTCCTGGGCGCCAAGCGCGCGCGCCAGCTGATGGCCGGCGCCCGGCCCATCATCGAGACCTCGAAGAACAAGCCGCCCGTGCTCGCCCTGCGCGAGGTCGCCACCCAGCGCGTGAAGTTCGACCGCGACGTGCGCGAGGCGCTGTCCGGCAAGTACGTGGGCGAAGAAGCCAAGAAGTAGCGTTCCGCCCTACCCCGGCTCCTTCCCCTCCACGGGGGGAGGAGCTCCGGGCGCCAGGCCCTGGGCGCGCATCCACCGCAGCGCCCGGCCGGCGACGGCCTTCTCACCCTTGTAACCCAGCGCCGGAATCAGCCCCTCGAGCGGCATCCAGCGCACCTCGTCCACCTCCACGCGCGGCCCCGGCAGCGGCCCCAGCTCCCCCGCCTCGTAGCGGAAGAGGAAGAAGTGGACGCGCTTGAAGATGCGCTGTCCCCGGAACTGGTAGACGTAGCGGATCTCCCCCAGGGGCGCGAGCAGCGCCACGGAGAGCCCCGTCTCCTCCCGCACCTCGCGCTGCGCGGTCTGCTCCGGCGTCTCGCCAGGATCCACGTGGCCCTTGGGCAGCGCCCACAGGTGACGCCCGTGCGGACGGATGACGGCGACTTCCCAGGCCCCGTCCTGGAAGCGGATGACAATGCCTCCTGAGGACGCCTCGCGCGGCATGCCTCCACCCTACCCGATGCAGGCGGCGGCCGGGGCCCTCAACCACCGTGCGCGAAGTGGCGCAGCTTGGCCTCCGCTCCCAGCCGGTATGCATAACGCAGGTCGCCGAGGAGCCGGTCCAACCGCCGGCTCAGGACGTGCCCCATGAGCCGCGCGCAGAAGCGCCGGGACAGCCGGTTCGCCTCCTCGTAGCGCCAGCGCTCCTCCACGGACAGCAGGGGCTGGTAGGCCACGCGGTCGAAGAGGCGGCCCAACAGCTCCCGCGCCCACCCGGCCACGCCTTCACCCCAGCGGTGCATGAGGCACACGACGAACTTGTCCACCTCCGCCTGGGCCTCCAGCTCCAAGAGCGACACCGTGCGCTCGTAGTGCGCCGTGTGCGCGACGTAGAGGAAGTGGCTGACGCCTTCGGTCACCTGGCAGTAGCCGTCCAGGTCGCCCTCCAGCACGGAAGCGAGGGGGCTGCCCGCGTAGCGTTCCATGCGCTCGCGCAGGGACGGGTCCAGGTAGAGCGCCACCTCCAGGCCGCCCCGGGCCTCCAGCACCAGCAGTTCCTCCGGCGCGCGCCCGGTGCCGCCCAGGAGCGCGGCGACCTCCGCGTCCACCACCACGAAGGCCTCCGCGCGGGCCTCGCACCGGAAGCCGTAGATGGCCTCCAGGTGGGCCTGGAGGCGCCCCACGAGCGGGAAGTCCCCAGCGTCAGTTGGCAAGCGGCCCCTTGCGCGGGATCCACCCCGCGTCCACCAGCACGCGCTCCAGCTTGTCGTTGCCCGTGCGCACCCAGGACTCGTAGACACGCAGCGCGCCCGCGGGCCCCGCGCTCACCAGGCCGCGCGCGCTGATCTCCTCCAGCACCTCCGCGAGCGAACGGAACTTGTCGCACAGCTCGCGGTACACGCCGGTGAAGCCGCCCGCGGGCACCAGCTCCGCGACCTGTCCGTAGGCCGCGCCGCCCATCTGGATGTAGTAGTCCGGGCCCACCATCCCCTGCTGCAGCGCGCCGGAGAAGAAGCCGACCTTGTAGAGCGACACGTCGCCCAGCCGCCGCAGCGTGCGGATGCGCTCCTCACGCTCCTGCTGCAGCGCGCGGTGGTACAGCTCCGCCAGCGGTTCGTGGTCCCGCCGGCCCTCCGCGTCACGGCTGAACAGCTTGTCCGTGGCCGCGAACTCCGCCAGCAGGTTCACCAGGTAGAACTCGGTGGACTCGCCCAGCGCCACCCGCTGCCGGGCCGCGACCTCCAGCAGGAGCTCCCGGAAGAACTCCTTCAGCGAGGAAGAGGACGTCACCAGTCCGCTCATCGAGCACACCTCCCGGTTTGAAGCCTGGAAGGCCCCCGGGCCGGCGCCCGGACCTACCAGGACACGCTTCCGACAAGCCTAGCCATGTCGCACGGCGTTAGCAAAACGGACCCAAGTCTTATCAGGCACTTACGTTGGCACTCGTCCGGGGCGAGTGCCAACGTCCGGACACCCGGCACGGCCTTGCGGGCAGGTGCGACCAGCGGGAATCTTTTTCGGAAAAGCCCAATCAGGACGGGAGTTTAGCGGCATCCAGACAGATGCCCCGACGTCGCTTGACGAGGTGAAGTCCCTGGTTATTATCCGCCGCGCCTGGGCGTTAGCACTCAGCGGGTGCGAGTGCCAACGCCGGGGCCCACAGGACCTTTTCAATCACCCCTGCGGCATCCCGGTCCGGACCTTCCGTCCGCCTCCGGCCGCCGCGATTCACAGGAGCAAGCCATGAAGATTCGTCCCCTGCAGGATCGGCTCATCATCAAGCGCGTCGCCGAGGAGAACAAGACCAAGGGCGGCCTCTTCATCCCCGACACGGCGAAGGAGAAGCCGCTCGAGGGCAAGGTGATCGCCGTCGGCAATGGCAAGGTGCTGGAGGACGGCAAGGTGCGCGCCATGGACATCAAGGCCGGCGACACCATCCTCTTCTCCAAGTACGCGGGCACGGAGATCAAGCTGGACGGCGAGGATCACCTGATCCTCCGCGAAGAGGACGTGCTGGGCATCATCGAGAAGTGAAGCCCGCCGTTCGTCTTCCCACTCACAACTTCTAGAGGATTCAGACCATGGCGAAGGACATCATTTTCGAAGTGCGCGCGCGTGACGCCATCCTGCGCGGCGTGAACATCCTGGCCGACGCGGTCAAGGTGACCCTGGGGCCCAAGGGCCGCAACGTCGTCATCGAGAAGAGCTTCGGCTCCCCCACCATCACGAAGGACGGCGTGACGGTGGCGAAGGAAATCGAACTGGAGAACAAGTTCGAGAACATGGGCGCCCAGATGGTCAAGGAGGTCGCCTCCAAGACGTCTGACGTCGCGGGTGACGGCACCACCACGGCCACCGTGCTGGCGCAGGCCATCTTCCGCGAGGGCGCGAAGCTGGTCGCCGCGGGCCACAACCCGATGGACATCAAGCGCGGCATCGACAAGGCCGTCGCCGCCATCATCGCCGAGCTGAAGACGCTGGCGAAGCCGACCAAGGGCAACAAGGAGATCGCCCAGGTTGGCACCATCTCCGCGAACGGTGACACCACCATCGGCCAGATCATCGCGGACGCGATGGAGAAGGTCGGCAAGGAGGGCGTCATCACGGTGGAAGAGGCCAAGGGCCTGGACACCACCCTGGACGTCGTCGAGGGCATGCAGTTCGACCGCGGCTACCTGTCCCCGTACTTCGTGACGGATCCGGAGCGCATGGAGGTCGTGCTGAACGACCCCCTCATCCTCATCCACGAGAAGAAGATCTCGTCGATGAAGGACCTGCTCCCCATCCTGGAGCAGGTGGCGCGCGCCGGTAAGCCCCTGCTGATCATCGCCGAGGAGGTCGAGGGCGAGGCCCTGGCCACCCTGGTGGTGAACAAGATCCGCGGCGTGCTGAACGTGGCGGCGGTGAAGGCGCCGGGCTTCGGCGACCGCCGCAAGGCCATGCTGGAGGACATCGCGGTCCTCACCGGCGGCCGGATGATCGCCGAGGACCTGGGCATCAAGCTGGACACGCTGACGCTCCAGGACCTGGGCCGCGCGAAGCGCGTCACCATCGACAAGGACAACACCACGGTCGTCGACGGCGCGGGCAGCCAGTCGGAGATCGAGGCGCGCGTGAAGCAGATCCGCGCCCAGGTCGAGGAGACCTCCAGCGACTACGACCGTGAGAAGCTCCAGGAGCGCCTCGCGAAGCTCGTGGGCGGCGTGGCCGTCATCAACGTGGGCGCCGCGACCGAGACGGAGATGAAGGAGAAGAAGGCCCGCGTGGAGGACGCGCTCAACGCGACCCGCGCGGCCGTGGAAGAGGGCGTCGTCCCCGGCGGCGGCGTGGCCTACATCCGCTGCCTCAAGGCTCTGGAGACCCTGAAGGTCGCCGACGGTGAGAAGTCCGGCGTGGACATCATCCGTCGCTCCGTCGAGGAGCCGCTGCGTCAGATCGTCGGCAACGGCGGCCTGGAGGGCAGCGTGGTGGTGAACAAGGTCAAGGAGGGCACGGGTCCCTTCGGCTTCAACGCCGCCACGGGCACCTACGAGGACCTGCTGGCCGCGGGCGTCATCGACCCGGCCAAGGTGAGCCGCACCGCGCTGCAGAACGCCGCGTCGGTCGCCTCGCTGATGCTCACCACGGAGGCCATGGTCGCCGAGCGCCCGAAGGCGGACGACGACAAGGGCGCCGCGGGCGGTGGCATGGGCGGCATGGGCGGCATGGGCGGTATGGGCGGCATGGGCATGTAGTCGCCCCACCCTTCCCCGCGTCGTCGACGCATCGGGGACGGGACTTGACGGCCTCCGGCGCCCACCAGGGTTCCGGGGGCCGTCGTGTTTTCAAGAGACCAGACACGCGGGAAGGCCATGGCCACCCGCGCAACGGCCCCTTAGGTTTGGCATCAAGAGAGCCAGGAGGAATTCCATGAAGCCCGTGAAGATCTACACGACGACCTACTGTGGCTTTTGCGTACGCGCGAAGGACCTGCTCAAGCGCAAGGGCGTGGCCTACGAAGAGGTGGACGTCACCGGAGACGACGACGCCCGCACGAAGCTGGTGGAGATGAGCGGCGGTCAGCGCACCGTGCCGCAGATCTTCATCGGCGACACGCACGTGGGCGGCTACTCCGACATGGCCGCGCTCGACCGCGAGGGCAAGCTGGACCCCATGCTCCACGCTTGAGCAGCCAGGCGGCCGGGCCCCGTGCCCGGACGCCACCCGCGTCCTCCGTGCCTACCTTCTCCGTCAAGGCATTCACCCCCTTTCACGGGAGGAACAGCATGGCGGGCGGACAGGAAGTCACGGGGACCCGGGATGAGCACCACGACCTCATCAGCACGCTCTACCACCTGCTCAAGGGCGCGTCGGTGAGCGCGCAGTACCTGCGCGACGCGGAGGCCGCGGGGGATCAGGAGCTGGCGCAGCTCTTCCGCGACTGGCAGGACGAGCAGCGCAACCTGGCCGAGCGCGCCAAGAACCTGCTGGGCACGCGCATGGTGAACGCGCAGGCCGGCACGGGCCGTGCGGCCACCTCGGGCGCGGAGTCCAAGGGCACGAAGCGCAGGGCGAACGCGGAGGTGCCGACGCGCGAGGTGAAGGGCCCCACCAACGCGAGCGTGCGCTCCGGCGGCAGCCCCGGCGACGACGAAGTGGACGAGCAGTCCAAGGAGTCGTTCCCCGCGAGCGACGCACCCGCGAAGTACTGAGGCGAGGGGAAATCCAGGAGGCAGGCCCGACGTCCCCGGTTGGGGCGGCCGGGCCCCTTCTGTCTTCATCTTCAACGGACGTTTCCGCGTCTACTTGTTCCACTTGCCCCCTGTGTGCAGTCCCCCCTAAAGAGGCGGGATTCAGGGCGACGAGGGGTGTTTTTGCCCCCCACGCCCCGTTGCGACCAGGGGTTCGTGACCATGATTGACAGACCGGATGTCACCGAAACCGTCCACGCGGAGCGCGAGGCACAGGCCACTCGCGTCCCCCTTCACGAGTGGACGGTCGAGGTGGTGGGCGGTCCTGACAAGGGCAAGAAGGTCACCACGCGGGACGCGCTGGTGCGCGTGGGCTCCGACGCCGAGGGCGACCTGGTGCTGAGCGACCCGACGGTGAGCCGCCGTCACCTGGAGGTGGAGCGGCTGCCGCAGGGGCTGCTCCTGCGCGACACCGGCAGCCGCAACGGCACGTTCCTCGACGGGCGCCGCATCCTCCAGGCCTTCGTCACCAGCGGCGACAAGGTGGAGCTGGGCAAGACGAAGCTCGCGGTGAAGGTGGCCGCCCGCGCGACGGAGGTGGAGGTCGCTGGCGCGGAGTCCTTCGGGCAGCTCGTGGGCAGCTCGGAGAAGATGCGCTGGGTCTTCACGGAGCTGCGCCGCATCGCGCGCGAGGACATGAACCTGCTCGTCGAGGGTGAGACGGGCACGGGCAAGGAGCTGGCCGCGCGGGCGGTGCACCAGCACTCGCTGCGCCGCCACGGCGCCTTCAAGGTCGTGGACTGCAACCTCATCTCCGAGGAGAAGGCGGAGCGCGAGCTGTTCGGCGGCCTGCGCGCCGGGGAGAACGAGGACAAGGGCGCGCGCGGCATCTTCGAGGCGGCGCGCGGCGGAACCCTCTTCCTGGACGAGGTGGGCGAGCTGCCCATGTCCGTGCAGGGCAAGCTGTTGCGCGTGCTGGAGACGCGCGAGGTGCCGTCGCTGGACGGGCAGCCGGTGGCGGTGGACGTGCGCGTCATCGCCTCCACGCACCGCAACCTGGAGGAGGACGTGCGCCAGGGCCGCTTCCGCGCGGACCTCTACTTCCGGCTCGCGGTGGCGCGCGTGAGGCTGCCGCCCCTGCGCACCCGCCGCGACGACATCCCCACGCTGTCGCAGGCCCTGTCGCGCGGCATGAAGGCCGCGCTGGAGCTGACGCCGCAGACGCTGGCCCTCTTCGAGGGCTACGACTGGCCGGGCAACGTGCGCGAATTGCGCAACGTGCTGGAGCGCGGCGCGCTGATGCAGGAGACGGGCAACACCAGCTGGCTGGACTTCCTGGCGCACGCGCCCAAGCGCACGGAAGGCACGGAGCCCGCCACCAACGTGGCCGCCATCGTCACCGGCATGCCGTACCACGAAGCGAAGGACCGGGTGCTCGCGGACTTCGAGCGGCTGTACTTCGCGGAGGTGATGCGCGAGGTGGCCTTCGACATGAAGGCCGCGGAGCAGCGCACCGGCCTGTCCATGCAGAGCCTCTACCGCCTGTTGAAGAAGAACGGGCTCCGCCTCAAGGACCTCAAGAACGCCGAGGGCCTGGAGAAGTGAGCGCCCGACCGCAGTCCCAACCACCCCAACCGGGAGAAAGCCTCACCATGCTGAAGCGTCTCGCCGTCGCCTCCGTCATCCTCACCGCCGCCTGTGCCGGCCAGCAGAAGACCGAAGCCACCGAAGGTCAGAAGCAGATGACCAAGGAAGAGCGGCTGCGCATCACCAACCAGCCCCCGTTCGACCTGGCGACCTGCTTCCCGCACGAGCAGACCCTGCCCTCCCCCGCCAACGAGGGTGTCCTCGTGGGCGCGCTCCTGAGCGTCCGTCCGGACGTGCTGGAGTGCCTGGTGGATCCGGCCAACCGCGGCGCGGCGGCCAGCACCAAGGTGACGGTGAAGTCCACCGTCAACGCCCAGGGCGTCACGCACGCCGTCACCAGTGACAACCTCACGCCGGCCGGCATTGGCTGCATCCAGCAGGTGCTGGACACGCACGTGAAGCCCGCGGCGCTGGCGGCGGACGCGAAGCCGGTGGAGGCCTCGTACGAGTACGACCACGCCACCGCCAACAACCCGTCCGTCACCATGGGCATCAACGAGGGCTCGGACTTCTCCGGCACGGTGCGCCTGGCGCAGAAGAGCTGGTGTGACTGCTACGCCGGCTTCAAGGCGTCCACCCCGCCGGTGCTGAGCGCCGACATCCACATCGTGAAGGGCCAGCCCAACCCGACGGAGGTCGTCTTCAAGCCCTCCGGCAGCACGGAAGGCGACCAGCTGGCGTCCTGCATGCAGGCGAAGATCGCCGCCATGCCCGCGACGACGACGGGCGAGCTGAAGTTCCCGTTCCGCTTCGTGTTCTTCAACTCGCAGGCCCCGGTGGAGGCCGCCGCGAGCATGCCGCCGGAGCTGCGCTTCTTCCAGCTGGAGCTGGCGCGCACCCAGACGGCCGCCGCGTCCGCCATCGCCTTCGGCGCGCGCACCAACGCGGCGGACACGTATGACGCCGTCGTGCAGAAGTACACCAAGACGAAGGACTACAAGCTCTTCGACGAGCTGTCCTCCAAGTGCCAGGCGCTGGTGGACTCCGCCACCAAGTGGGTGGACGCGCTCAAGGCGCAGGAGACGGTGGACCAGACGACCCTGACGCTGGTGCAGGAGCTCAAGGCCCAGAAGGAAGACTGGGCCCCGGTGGAGACCGCCAGCCAGGAGGCCCTGGCCAACACCCAGAAGGACCTCTCCGCCGCCCAGCAGCGTCTGGCCGCGGACCAGGGCGCCTGCCCGAAGAAGAGCTACGCGCCGGCGAAGAAGAAGTAGTCCTTCGCCTTCGAGCCGCTGAAATGACAACGGGCGCTCCGGGGAACATCCCGGGGCGCCCGTCTTCTTTTCGAGTCTAAAGCCCTGCCCTGCCGCGCGCCCTACGACGCGGCGGGGACCTTGTCATCGTTGTGCGCGGAGGCCTCGCGCATCTTCACGCTGACGAGCTTGGAGATGCCGGGCTCCTCCATGGTGACGCCGTAGAGCGTGTCGGCGATCTCCATGGTGCGCTTGTTGTGGGTGATGAGGATGAACTGCGACTGGCGGCTCATCTCCTTCACCATGTCGTTGTAGCGGCCCACGTTGCCCTCATCCAACGGGGCGTCGACCTCGTCCAGGAGGCAGAAGGGGGTGGGCTTGATGAGGAAGATGCCGAAGATGAGCGCCACGGCGGTGAGGGCCTTCTCACCACCGGACAGCAGATTGACGCTCTGGAGCTTCTTGCCTGGCGGCTGGGCGACGATTTCCACGCCCGGCTCACCGTTGGGGCCCTCCTGCGTGAGGATGAGGCTGGCCCGGCCACCGCCGAACAGGCGCGGGAAGATGGCCTGGAACTTGTCGTTCACCACGTCGAAGGTCTGCTTGAAGCGCTCGCGGCTCGTCGCGTCGATGCGGACGATGGCTTCCTTCAGCTGGCTGATGGACGCCTGGAGGTCCTGACGCTGGGTGGAGAGGAACTCGAAGCGCTTGGACAGCTCTTCGTGCTCGTCGATGGCGGTGAGGTTGATCTCCCCCATCTTCTCCACCTGCGCGCGCAGGTCCTTGAGCTCGCTCTCCACTTCCGGCGAGAGCGGCGCCAGCAGGTGGTAGTTGTGCAGCTCCGCGGACAGCTCCAGCTGGTAGCGCTCGCGGATGCCGGCGGCCAGGTGCTCCAGCTCCAGGCCAATCTCCTTCTCGCGCAGGGTGATCTGCGACAGGCCCTGCATGAGCTCGTCCAGCCGGCCGCGCAGCTCGCGGAAGGCGGTGTCCTGCTCGCGCACCTCGGTGGTGGCGGTGGTGTGCGCGGTGCGGCGGGACTCCAGGGCCTCCGCGGCCACGCGGTGCTCCTCCGCCCGCTGCTCCTTGGTGGACTCCAGCTCCGCGAGCCGGCCCTGCAGCTGCTCCACCTTGGTGCGGCCGTCCGTCACCGTGGCCTGCAGGCGGCTGACGCGCGCCTCCATGTCCCGGCGCTGCGCCACCAGGCTCTCCAGCTCCTTGCGCGCGGACTCGCCGCGCTCGCTGCCGGCGGCCACCTTCACGCGCAGGCCCATCAGGTCCGAGGACGCCATGTCCGCGCGCTGGCGCAGGCCTTCCAGCTCGCCCGCGTACTGGCGCACGCGCTCCTCGCGCGCCTCGCGGTCCGCCTGACCGTGGGCCACCTCGCCGCGGCTGGACTCCTCCTCGTTGGCGAGCGCGGTGTGGCTCTGCGACAGCTGGCCCTCCTCACCCTCCAGCGAGCGCAGCCGCTCGCGCACCCGGGCCAGGTCCTCGCTCGCCTTGTGGAGGTCCTTCTCCTGGCTGGCCAGGTTGACCTCCTCCGCGTGCTGCTCCTTGCCCAGGCCCTTGAGGACGGCCTCCGCCTGCCCCATCTGCTTCTGGAGCGTGTAGTGGCGGGTCAGGATTTCGTTGTAGCGCTCCTCCACGCGGGCCACTTCGGCCGCCAGCTCCGCGATTTCGCGCTTCTTCTGGAGCGCGCCCACGGCCGCGCCCTCGCGCTCGCCGCCGGTGATGGAGCCGTCCGCGCGGAACACCTCACCGTCCAGCGTGACGAGCGTGACGGGCACGGGGGTGCTCTCCGCGTACTCGCGCGCGGCGACCAGGTCCTGGACGATGACCACGTCGCCCAAGAGCAGCTTGAGCACCGGCTCCAGCGCGGGCTCGCAGGACACTTCCTTCAGCGCGTGCGCCAGCACGCCCGGGCGTGAGAGGTCCGGCTCCACGTAGGCCCGGGCCAGCTCGCCGGAGGGCACCGGCAGGAAGGTGCCGCGCCCTTCGGCGTGGCCCTTGAGGTACTCCACCAGCTCCACGCCCTTCTCGCGGCTGTCCACGATGACGTGCTGGAGCCGCTCACCCAGGGCGGCCTCCACCGCGCGCTCGTAGCGAGCGGAGGGGACCGTGAGGACGTCCGCCACCAGGCCGAAGATGCCCTGCTCGCGGGCCGCCTCCGCCGCGCGCACCATGACGGCGCGCACGCCCCGGTCGAAGCCGTCGTAGTTCTTCTGGATGTCCTCCAGGGAGGACAGGCGGCTGCGCTTGTCGCTCAGCTCCTCGCGCAGCGCGATGACCTGGACCTCGTTCTCCGTGAAGGCCTCGCGCGTGCGGGTGAGGGCCTCCTCTTCATGGCCCCGGCGCTCGGCCAGCTCGGAGGCCAGGTGGCGCGTGTCCTCCACGTGCCTGGCCGCCTGGGTGCGCACGGAGTCCAGCTCCTGCTCCTGGGCGCGCAGGGCCTCCAGCTCACCGCCCAGCTTCGCGCGGCGCGCCTCCAGGTCCGTGCGCTGGCGCGCCAGATTGACCAGGTTGCTCTCGTGGTTCGCCAGGCGCGTGGCCACGGCGACCAGCCCCGCCCGCTCCTGCTCCAGGCGCAGGGAGATTTCCGTCTGGAGCACGGAGACGCGGCGCTGCTCCTCCAGGGCCACCGCCATGGCCACTTCGTCTTCCTTGTACGAGCCGGCGATGCCCGACAGCTCCGCCTCGCGGGCCGTCATGGTCCGCACGACCTCGGCCTGCCGCGCGAGCAGCGCGTCCAGCTCCGCCTGCGCGGACTCCACGCGGGTGCCGGTCTCCTCGAAGTCGCGGCGGCCGTAGGACAGCTCCTGCGCCTCACGCTGCAGGGCGCTCTCCAGCGCGTGCACCTCGCCGGCGTACTGCTGGAGCGCCGCCCCTTCCGCGTCCAATTCCGCGCGGCGCCGGGTGATGACCTCCTCCAGCTCCTTCACCTTGTCCAGGCCCTCGCGCTCCTCGCCGCCCAGGTTCTCCAGGCGAGACTGGAGCACGCGCTTCTCCGCCATCAGCTCCAGCGAGCGGTGGCTGGTGGAGTGCAGATCAATCTCCCGCATGCGCGCCTTGAGCTTGCGGTACTTCTCCGCCTTCTTCGCCTGGCGCGACAGCGTGTCCAGCCGCTTCTCCAGCTCGCCGGTGATGTCGTTGACACGCAGGAGGTTGGCCTCGGTGGCCTCCATCTTGCGCTCGGCGGCCTTGCGGCGGGCCTTGTACTTGGTGACGCCCGCGGCCTCCTCCAGGAGGTGCCGGCGGTCCTCCGGCTTGCTGGAGACGATGAGGCCGACGCGGCCCTGCTCGATGATGGAGTAGGCCTTGGTGCCCACGCCCGTGCCGAGGAACAGCTCGGTGATGTCCAGCAGGCGGCAGAGGGTCTTGTTGATGAGGTACTCGGAGTCGCCGTTGCGGAACAGGCGCCGCGTCACGGTGATCTCACTGAAGCCCTGGTACTGGGGCGCCAGCGTGTCCGTGTCGTCCACGAGGAAGGTGAGCGACACCTCCGCCATGGACAGGGGCGGCTTGTTCTCCGAGCCGTTGAAGATGACGTCTTCCATGCCGCGGCCGCGCAGGTTCTTCGCGCTCTGCTCGCCCATCACCCAGCGGATGGCGTCCACGACGTTGGATTTGCCACACCCATTGGGGCCGACGACGCCCGTGACGCCCTCGTCGAAGGAGAAGACGCTCCGCTCCATGAACGACTTGAAGCCGGTGATGTCCAGGCGCTTGATTCGCATGCCAGCGTGCTCCCTACGGCCGACGGTGAGGCGGCGTGAAAACGCGCGCGAGGCCGGAAAATCGGCTCCGCAGCGTTCGGCAGGAGTACCAACGCACCCCACCGCGGATCAAGCGTGACCATGCCACGCATGACCCTATGTCTAGTGCTACAGGCCGGTAGGTGAGCGACCCTGCGTCACCCTTGCAAAGCAGCCGACCCACCCTACCTTCCTGTTGATCTTTCTGGAGGCGTCCTACGTTTCAGCCCTTGCTTGCCATGTCGCTCCTCGTGGGCGCGTCCCCGACGTCCCAGGTAGCACCCCGGTCTGACATGGTCGCGGCGGCGGCGCCGGCCCCTTGTCCGAACCCCTGGTTTCCCATGGAGGAAGGCCTGTCGCTGACCTACCGGGCGGGCCGCTCGTCGGAGCTGGTGCTGGCGACGAAGGACGTCGCCCCCAACCCGGACGGGACGGTGAAGGCCACGCTGGCGGTGAGCCTCAAGGGGCGCAGCGGGCAGACGGACCTGACCTGTGACTCCGAAGGCGTCCGCACGGGCCTGGGCGGCCTGGAGGGCACGCTCCTGTCCGCGTCCGGCATGGACGTTCAAGTGGTGAACGCGGAGGGCGCGGCCGTGCCGGCGCCGTCCGTGATGGTCCCCGGGGGCACCTGGAAGAACAGCCTGTCGGTGAAGCTCCAGCCGCCGGCCAGGAAGGGCGGCCTGCGCCCCACCATCGCCACGACCTTCGACAAGGAGGCCACGGTGGTGGGCGAGGAGGAGATCACCGTCGCGGCGGGCACCTTCAAGGCGCTCAAGATCAAGAACGTCACCACGGCCCGCGCCAGCCGCCCCGGCGCGGAGGGCCGCTCCATGGAGAGCTTCATGTGGTTCGCGCCGGACGTGGGCATCGTGAAGCTGACCACGGACGGGGAGACGAACCTGGAGCTGCTCAAGGTGGACCGGCCGAACGCCAAGGTGAAGCCGGCGGCCATACAGGGCGGCGCGAAGAAGAAGGCCGTGAAGCCCACCAAGAGCTAGCGATTCACCCCGTCTCGCCGGAGGGCACGGGCGGCTCCGGAGAGCGGCTGCCGTCCTTGGGCACCGCCGTGGGGCGCGACTGTGGCTCCACCGTGACGCGCACCACGCGGGGGCCGTCCACCTCCTCCACGAGGATGCGCCACATGTCGAGCTTGAGGCTGTCGCCCTTCTCCGGCACCCGGCCCAGCTTCGTCATCAGGTAGCCGGCGATGGTCGTCACCTCGCCCTTCTCGTCGTCGCTCAGGTCGAAGGTGACGTCCAGCTGGGCCTCCAGGTCGTCCAGCTGCGCGGTGCCGGGCAATTCGAAGCGGCCTCCCGGCAGCGCCCGCACCTCCTCCACGCGCCGGCCCAGCTCCGCCACGTCGCCCACCACCTCCGCCACCACGTCCGCGATGGTGACCAGCCCGGACGTGCCGCCGTGCTCGTCCACCACCATGGCGATCTGCCGGCGCCGGCGGCGGAACTCCGTCAAGAGCTGCTCCAGCGTCGCGTTCTCCGGGATGAAGAGCACAGGGCGCTGCACCTGCGACAGGCTGCGCAATTCGCCGCGCGACAGGAGGAAGAACAGATCCTTCACGTTCACCACGCCCTCGACCTCATCGAGGTTGCCCCGGCACACCGGCAGCCACGTGTGCCCGGACGCCCGCGCGTCGATGACGTTCCTGTCCAGCGCCTCCTCCACGTCCAGGTAGCGCATCTGGTTGCGGGGCACCATCACCTGCCGCGCCGTCTTCTGCGCCATCTCCAGCGCGCGCTCCAAAAGCTCCGCCCGCGCCGTGGTGATGGCGCCGGCCTGCGCGGAGCTGTGCAGGATGACGCGCAGCTCGTCCTCGTTCGTCGCCTCGTGCGTCTCGCTGGCCGAGTGCAGGCCGAAGGCCTTGAGCACCAGCCCCGCCAGCCAGTTGAGCAGCCGGATGGCCGGGTAGAAGAGGAAGTAGAACGCGCGCATGGGCAGCGCCACCGCGAGCGTCGTCTGCTCCGCGCGCTGGATGGCGACGCTCTTGGGCGCCAGCTCCCCCATCACGATGTGCAGGAACGTGATGATGCTGAAGCCGATGATGCCCGCCGCGGTGGAGCCGTACTTCGCCGCCAGCGCCTCCGGCAGCACCTTCTCCACCACCGGGTGCAGCAGGTGTTCGAACGCGGGCTCACCCAGCCAGCCCAGGCCCAGCGACGCGAGCGTGATGCCGAACTGCGTGGCGGACAGGTACGCGTCCAGTTCGGTCACCATCTTCAGGGCCGTGGCCGCGCCGGGCGTGCCCTCGTCCACCAGGGACTGCAGGCGCGTGGCGCGGATCTTCACGATGGCGAACTCCGTCGCCACGAAGAAACCGTTCGCGACGACCAGCAGCAGCGCCAGCCCCAGGAAAACCCATTCCATGTGTGATTCCCTCAGAAGAGGGCTTCGAAGTCCGGATCGCCCTTGAGCACGTCGAACATGGGGTCCGCGGACAGCCACCCCAGGACCTTCTGCCGGTCCGCCGCCAGCGCCTTCTGCAGGTACTGGACGGCGTCCTTCGGACGGCCCCACAGCGCGTACAGCGCCGCCAGGTTGTAGTTGAGCAGGAGGTCTTCCGCGTTGAGCGCCCGGGCGCGCTCGTAGGCGCGCTCCGCTTCCGCGTAGAAGCCCTTCTGGGCGTAGCAGATGCCCAGGTCCAGCTGCGCCTCGAAGTTGTCCGGCTCCAGCCGCACCACTTCCTTCAGCTGGGTGATGGAGGAGCGGTAGTCCCCCTCATCCATCATCAGCGCCGCCAGCTCGTGCCGGGGGAAGGCGTCCTGCGGGTCCAGCTCGATGGCGGCCTGCAGCTCCCGCATCGCCTCCTCCACCCGGCCCTGGTCCGCGTAGGTGAGCCCCAGGTTGAGGTGGGCGTCCGGGTACTCCGGATCCAGCTCGATGGCTTCCTTGTACTCCTCCACGGCCATCTCGCTGGCGTGGGTGGAGAGGAAGCAGGCCAGGTTGTAGTGCGCGGTGGCGCTCTCCGGCTCCAGCTTGAGCGCGGTGAGGTACTCGCCCAGCGCCTCGCGGAACTGCTTCTTCTCCGCGTAGACCGTGGCCAGGTTGTCGTGCGCGTGCGCCGACGTGGGGTCCAGGTCGATGGCCTTCTTGAACTCCTTGATGGCCTCGTCCAGCCAGCCCCGGTCCGCCAGCTCGATGCCGCGGGTGTTGTGCTCGTCGGACAGAGCGATGTTGTCCTTTTCCCGGGCCATGAGCGCGCGGCAATCTACGCGTCGCGCGTTTCCCCGTGCAAGGTAGAGTTTCCCCTTGCCCATGCGCCACGCCGCCCTGCTGCTCCTGCTGTCACTTTCCGCCTGCCATCCCCGCCCCGTGACGCCCGCCT
>NZ_RAWN01000016.1:0-78767 GCF_003668895.1 Corallococcus sp. AB045 | reverse complement strand
CTCGAGGCCCATCTGTCCCGCGCCCTTGTCCTTCTTGGGGAGGGTGGGGCGCGGGGCGCTGAGGGTGCCGCCGAACTGCTCCACGATGTCGTACTCGAGCGTGGCCACCTGCTCGCCGTTGTCGCCCGGGGTGACGGAGACGAGCTTCACGCGGTTGTGGCGCTCGCCGCCGGGGGCGCGGCGGAACAGGGTTCCCAGGGCGTCCGGCGTGGTGAGCTCGGTGCCCAGGGACCACGTCTCGCCGGGGCGCACGGGGTCGCGCGGCAGCTCCAGCACCAGCGTGGCCAGGTTGCGCGCGGGGCCCTGGAGCCCGTCGATGATGAAGCCGCGGTCGCTGAAGGTGGCGTCCTCGCCCACGCCGGCGTTGGGCGTCACGCGCAGCTGGCGCTCACCGGATTTGTCCAGCACGAGCACGTACATGTACTCGGTGGGGACGGCGGCCTTGGTGGCGGCCTTGGGCGCCTCGGCGGCGGGGGCGGCCTTGGCGCCCTTCTTCTTGTCGGCCTTGGCGGCCTTCGCCGGGGCGGACTCGGGGACGGCCGCGTTGCGGTCCAGCGCCAGGTTGAGGCGGAAGGAGACGGGCGCGTCCTGGACCAGCTTCCAGCGCAGCACGACGGCGTCCTTGGGGACGGCGGGCGCGGCGGGAACGGGAGCGGCCTCCTCGGGCTCGGGCGCGGTGGCCCCCGGCGGGCGCGGGATGGGCTCCATCTTGCCCGGCGCCTCCTGCTTGCAGGCGGTGAACGCGAGTGCGACGAGCAGACCGGACAGACTTCGCTTCACGGGACACTCCTGGGTGACCGTCGCGGGATAGCGGAGCGGACGGCGGTTGTAAAAGGGAGAACGGGCTTTGACGCGGCCCGCCGAAGTTGGGGGTTCATGGAAGGTCCGGCGAGCAGGCGCGCAGGCCGTCCGGCGCGGTGGGTGGTGGGTCGCCGGCGATGGACGCGAGGAGCGCGAGCTCGCTCGGACCCGGCAGCGTGCCTCCGCAGGTGGTGGGACAGGTCGCCACGTGTTCTTCGAAGCGTGTGCACCAGGCCTCGATGGGCGGGGGTGGGGCCGGAGGCGGCTGGGGCCCCGTGCCGCACCCGAAGAGGAACTGCCGGGTCCCTGGAGGGGGCGGGCCCAGGGGCCTGGACCGGGTGGCCATGCATTCCAGGGTGACGCGGGCCTCCGCCAGGCAGGCCCGTGCCGCGGGGGCGGTGATGCCATCGGCGGCCTTCCAATCCGCGGCGCCCGCCGCGGCGGCGGCCTGGAGTAGTGGGTCCCGGGCTCGCAGCATGCTGGACAGCAGTCGCTGCCGGACTTCGGGGGACAGGTTCCGCTCCGCGATGTTCCTGACGCGGGCCGCGGAAGGCGTGCCCTTCAGGGCCTCGGCCATCAGGTGGAGCATGCCCTCGTCGGTCGGCGTGATGCGCGGGCTCCGCTGGAAATCCAGCAGCAGGTCGAGGACCGCCTCGCGTCCGCCCAGCCGGTTCGCGTGGGGTGGGGTGAGCAGCTTCGTCACGACGGCGGGCGTGGCGGTCAGCCCGTCGAGCAGGCCGGTGTCGCGCTCCATCACCCAGTCGAGCAGGGCCTCCGCGCGTGCGGGGTCGTCGAGGCCCAGCTCCGTGCGCAGCATGCGCAGCTGCGCCGCGGTCAGCGGCTGGAGCACGTCGATGAGCTTCCTGGGAGACAGCTTCGCGACGTGGCGGGACAGGACCGACACGACGTCTCCCGGGCAGCGCGACTGGGTCTGGGCGATGGCGCGCAGGCGCGTCGCGGACAGGGTCACGTCCCGGACATCGTGGAGCTGGGGGCAGGGGACGGTTCGGGCCCAGGTCTCGAAGTCCGCGTCGGTGGCGGGGTGGCTCTGTTGCTGCTCGCGCAGCAGACGCAGGAGGGGGGCCAGGGTGGGGTGCTCACGGTGGGCGCGTTCGAGCCACGCATTCTCCAGGGGAGTGAGTGGAGGCGTGGTCAGGGCCTGGAGGCTGGGCCAGACCCCTTGATGCAGCAGCAGGAGCGCGTCGACCCTGTTGGAGCCCCGGTCCGTGGCGGCTCGCAGGAAGTCGTGCTGGAGCCCGGTGGGCTGAGTCCAGAGCCAGGTGACCAGCGACTCGGCGCGACCTTCGAGGACGCTGAACCGTTCAGGCAGACGGATGCGTTGGGCCAGGCGAATCAACTCCAGACAATGTGGGCCCGGGCAGGCCCCGTCCCTGAACAGGAGGGGGATGCCTGCGCGAAGACCGGCATCCCGGCACCCGGGCTGGAGCACCACGTCCAGGAGGCTGCCCTGGCTCAAGAGGAGGTCCGCGTGCTGGGCGCGCTGCTCGGGGGAAGCGGTGACGCCGCAGAGGAGCATGGCGGGCGTTGGCGGGCTCAAGGGATACAGCTCACGCGCGGTGGGGTGCGCGTCGTACTCCTTCCTGGCGACGCCCACGCCCTTGCGCGCGAGGTTCATGAGCTGGGTGAGGGCCTCGGTGCAGGGATGCGTCGGGGCGTAGGGCCCGGTGACGCAGTCGTACTCCCCGACGAGCTCGTGGTAGCGCAGGAGCGGATCCGCCGCCCGTCTCCAGGCATCACAGTCCACGGGCGCCACGCGGGCGTTGGAGTCCGCGCGGGTGACGAAGCCGTCGCGGCCATCCAGCAGGAAGCGCAGGTTCCGCGTGGCGGGCGTGACGCCGCGGGCTTCGAGCTTCAGGGTGGTATCTGGAGCGCGGCCTGCTTCGAGGACGGTGAAGACGAACTGGCAGCCGCCGACGGAGTGGGCGTCCGGCGCGGGAGGCCGGGTGCCGTCGGTGCAGGGCAGGGGAAGGAAGCCGACGACCGCGGGGATGTCGTGGCGATCCTTCTCCCCGAAGAAGGCCCGTTCGGCGGTGTAGAGCGCGGAGAGCTCGCACACAGCTTCGGCGGAAGGGCCTGGCTGCGCGCCAGATGCCATGGCCAGGACGACCCATAACCACCCCGTGGCGATGCCCATGTGTTTGTTCCCCTCTCCAGGGATAGAGCCTGGGCGACCCGGGCTGCTGGCCGCAAGCCCCTGGGCGTCCGGCGACCCAGCTTCCGGAGTCCCTCCGTATTCCTCTATGTCCGCGTCTCGTAAAGCGCGCGGGATGCCTGCGACGGAGGCCTCCATGGGGAGAGGCCCGTGATTGCAATTGGAGCGATGAGATGAAGCTTGGGGCTTTGGGGTTGTTGGGGGTGCTGGGCCTGGCGGCGGGCTGTGCGTCGTCGAATCCGGACAAGCCTTCCGCGCTGGAGCGGCGGCAGGCGATTCGCGATGCGGCGGACAAGACCTACCGGAGCACGGAGGGGTTCCAGTCGGCCCATTGGGGGATGTCGCCGGACGAGGTCCGCGCCGCGCTGCCGGAGGCGAGCGTGTCCCCGGATGGAACGCTGCGGTTGAAGACCACCATCGCGGAGCTTCCGGCGGAGGTGGCGCTGGGGTTCCTGGACAACCGGCTGGCGGCGGTGGACGTCTTCTTCCAGGACGTGGGAGATCCGCGCACCTTCCAGACGCTGATGCGCGATCTGCTCACCCGGAAGTTCGGGGAGCCGAAGACGGCCCGTGAGGTGAAGCGGCAGGTGAAGTGGGGAGACGTTCCCGTGCGCTTCGCCGCGGACCTGGCGCCGCTGCAGGAGGCGGACGCGACTGCCTCCGCGGAGGCACTGGAGAGCGCGCTCGCGGGGCAGGGACAGTTCAAGGTGCTCAACCGGTGGACCACGCTCGAGAGCCACGTGAACCTGACGCAGTGGACGCTGCCGGCCCGGGGCATCATGGCCATCCAGTATGAGAGCGCGAAGTACTCGCCCAGGCGCGCGGACCTCATTGGCCGCTACACCGCGAAGGCGCGGCAGGAACTGGTGAAGGACCTCTGATCAACTGTCGCGGGGCGCCGCCGCGCGGGACAGCCGGTCCCGCACGGCGATGCCCAGGCCGCTCGCGGCGGGCAGACAGGCCACGAGCACGTCGTGGCCCTGTTCGTCGGCTTCCCTGAGTCGCGCGTAGAGGACTCGCGCGGCCTGCGCCGGTTCCCCAGGCACGTCGAAGCGCTGCACGTCCGTGCGCAGTGTCAGTGACACGCTGGGCGCCGCGCGCTTGGCAGACCTGGCGGCCATTTATCGGACCAAAGTCGCGAATCAAGCCCCACGCTGGTTTGACTCTGCTTGCATCAGGAACGGACGCGACGCCGGAGCACCTTCGCGGTTGCCTGCTTGGGGGCAGGGGGCGCTGTGGCGGGCTGGGCCTGATCATTGGTCATGAGAACCTGAGCCAGTTCGACATCAAACCGTGCTCGCTGAAGCAGTCGGATGTGCTTCATGAGCATCACCTTGCTGAAGACCGGGAGAAGATCCAGTAGCGGGACTGTCTCCTGTGTTCCGATGGCATAGACAAACTTCAGGGTTCGGATGAAATCCTGAGCTGGCTTGGCGATCCCCCAGTGCGTTGCGACGCTGGCCAAGAACCGCTCCCTGTACTGCTCCATGTCGGAAAAGAGTTCTGCGGAGACAGTGGCTTGCGCCAAGAGGTGATTGAGCGTCGCTGAAGAGGAAAGCTTCTTGACGCAGAGAAGCTTCGACGAAGGTCGGTGGAATAGATCCGCGACCTCTACGCGGCTGCCCCCGTGGCCAGTTCCGAAAGAGTAGAGCTTTCGGTCGAGCAAGAGGAAGTTTTTGTCTGCGCCACAGGCTTTGTTGTAATCGCCCTCGTCATGAACCCAGACTCCCTTCTTGTTTTGGCTCAGGCGCCAAGGAGGCAGGATCGGGGTGCTGCTGAACCGGACATACTCCTTCAAGTCGCGGTCCAGCTTTTCCAGGTAGTCCCTGTCGACTTCATACCAACGCCTGTTGCTGAGAATGTACCGCCTGTCACCCAATTTCGCCTCGTGGGTGAGGTATGCGTACAGCGGCTCGATCTCAGTGCGCCTTGAGTTTCTGTCAAGATCGCTGAGTCCGAAGATTTTGATCTTCTTGAGGTCGTCGATTGTCAGCGTCTCTTTGCCAATATAATCGTAGATGCGCTGAAGCGTGATCTCGTCCACGATGGAGCTTCCGCCCTTGCCTGAGATCAGATAGCTGACGCACTCGTTGTAGTCGATCTGATCAGGGTAGGCGACAGAGACATGCGGCGCGCTCCGGCGTTTGTTCAGGACGTCGAGCATCTGATCGTCGAGCTGTTGCTTGATGCGAGAACTTTTCTCCAGTTTGACATGGTCGATGAAGGAGAAGGCCTGTTTGTACGAGTCGCTTCGATAGCGTTTGAAGAGTGTTGCGCACTTGGCTGGCAGTTCTTCGAAGTCCAGCTTGGTGTGTAGGTTGAGACTGTCGGACCCTCCGATCCGAGCACCGAGCGTTTCATCGATACAGGTGCCGGAAACGATGTGGAGGATTTCGCTGTCGAATTCGAAGCCGAATTCCCCAAGTTTTGTCTCGAGGTTCGAGGCTTCTCTTTTCTGCAAGGTCTGGACGCCCAGTTTCTTGGAATCGATTGTTCTGAGCTTGGTGGGGTCAACCGAGTTCAACGCAGTGATGAGTCCGAAGTTGAGTTCGATGTTGTCCTTGTTGATGAAGAGGTGACCGAATCCTGCGGACATGCCGAAAAAGCGCGGCCCTTCGTGGGTAGTAACCTTCAGCAGGACGAGGGCGGAAGCCGTGTGATTGCTGAGGTGTTCGGTCTCCTTGGTGGAGACGTAGCTCTCAATAAACTTCAGCCACTTCGGAGGCCGAGGCTCGGTCTTGACGAAGTAGATCTTGTGGTCTGCGTCCAGCAGCTTCTTGGTGGACTTGCTGGGTTGGTAGGCGCGGTTGCCGGCGGTACCGCGAAGGCATCCTTCGAAGGAGTCGATTTCTTCCCGGAAGAGGGTGAGGTTCAGCTTCATCTGAGAACGCTCCGAGGACGCAGCTGCGCTGTCTGGGGTTGTCAGATGAGGATCCAATCGTTCTCCGTGGGCTGCTATTACCCAGGAGAGGTATGTCTCAAGGATCAGCCTTCGCGGGGCGCCGCAGCGCGGGACAGTCGGTCTCGCACGGCAATGCCCAGGCCGCTCGCGGCGGGCAGACAGGCCACGAGCACGTCGTGGCCCTGTTCGTCGGCTTCACGCAGGCGCGCATAGAGGACCCGCGCGGCCTGCGCCGGTTCTCCCGGCACGTCGAAGCGCTGCACGTCCGTGGGCAGTGACAGTGACGCGGGGCCCAGCACTCCGACTCGCAATCCCTGTGCGCGCAGTGCTTCCACCCGCTGCACTGCTTCATGCGGCTCCGCGAGCACCACGCCCGCCCTGGGCGCGTAGTGCGACTCCAGCGAACCGGACACGCGCACCGTGGTCGACGTGCGCACGGGCACCGCGCGCCTCAGCACGCGCTCGATGTCCTCCGTCGCCAGACCTCCGGGCCTGAGAATCACGGGGGCTCCGGACGACAGGTCCACGATGGTCGACTCCACGCCCACCGTGGACGGACCTCCGTCCAGCACCAGGTCCACGTCGTCGCCCAGGTCTCGCTGCACATGCTCCGCGGTCGTCGGGCTCACCCGGCCGAAGCGGTTGGCGCTCGGCGCGGCCACGCCTCCTCCCAGCCGCTCGAGCACCTCCATCGCCACGGAGTGCCCGGGCACTCGCAACGCCACCGTGTCCTGGCCGCCTGTCACCGCGTCCGTGGCCTTTGACGTGCGCCGCAGCACCAGCGTCAGCGGACCCGGCCAGAACGCCCTCGCCAGCGCCTTCGCTTCGTCCGGCACCTCACGGGCCCACTCCGGCAGGTACTCCTCATCCGGGATGTGGACGATGAGCGGGTGGTTCGCCGGCCGGCCCTTGATGGCGAAGACGCGGCGCACGGCCAGCTCGTCCTCGGCGTTGGCCGCGAGGCCGTAGACCGTCTCTGTTGGCAGGGCGATGACACCGCCGTGCCGCAGCAATTCGACTGCACGGTCGAGGAGGTCGGGAGTAAGCATGCTCGGGTCGCACTGTCTCCCCTGGAGAAACCATGGGCAAGTCGCACGTTTTCGATGCGCGCAGCCAGATGCCAGTCCCCGCCGCCGACCTCTTCTCCTGGCACACCCGCGAGGGGGCTTTCGAACGCCTGTCGCCCCCCTGGGAGACCGCTGAAGTCGTGGACCGCTCCGGCGACGGCATCCGCCCCGGCGCCCGCGTCGTCGTGAAGCTCCACCTGGGCCCCATCCCCCAGCGCATGGTCGCCGAGCACACCGCCTACGTGGAGGGCTCCTCCTTCCAGGACACCCAGCGTGAAGGCCCCTTCGCGAAGTGGATCCATGACCACCGCATGAATCCCTCGGGCCCCCAGACCTCCGTCCTGGAGGACTCCATCCAGTACGAGCTGCCCGTGGGCACGCTCGGGGACACCTTCGGCGGGGGCTACGCGCGCAAGCGCCTGGAGCGGATGTTCGCTTACCGCCACACGCTCACCCGCGCGGACCTGCGCCGCCATGCCGCCTTCGCGAATCAGGGCCCGCTCACCGTGGCCATCGGCGGTGCGTCCGGCATGCTGGGCTCCGCGCTGGCGTCGTTCCTCACCACCGGCGGCCACCGCGTGAAGCGGCTGGTGCGCGGCCGTGCGAACGCGGCGCGCGGGGACATCTCCTGGGCTCCCGACAAGGGCACCGTCGACGCCGCGGGCCTGGAGGACGTGGACGCCGTGGTCCACCTGTCCGGCGCCAACGTCGGCGAGGGCCGGTGGACCGACGAGCGCAAGCAGGAGATCCTCAAGAGCCGCACCGAGAGCACCCGCCTGCTGTGTGAAACGCTGGCCCGCGCCACCCGCAAGCCGCGCGTGCTCATCTGCGCCTCCGCTGCCGGCTACTACGGCAGCCGGGGCGAAGAGGAGGTCACCGAAACGTCCGCCTCCGGTGACGGCTTCCTCGCGGACGTCACGCGCCAGTGGGAGGCCGCCACCAAACCCGCCGAGGACGCGGGCATCCGCGTGGTGCACCTGCGCATCGGCGTGGTGCTGGACGCGCGCGGCGGGGCGCTCGCGAAGCTGGCGCTCGCGACCCAGGCGGGCGGCGGCGGGCCCGTGGGCTCCGGACGCCAGTGGCTGAGCTGGGTGTCCCTGGAGGACGTGCTGGGCCTCATCCAGCTCTCCCTCTTCACCCCGTCCATCCGGGGGCCGCTCAACGCCGTGTCCCCGAACGCGGTGCGACAGGGCGAGCTGGCGAAGGTGCTGGGGAAGGTGCTCCACCGTCCGGCGGTGTTCCCGCTGCCCGCCGCCGTGGTGAAGACCGTGTTCGGGCAGATGGGCGAGGAGACCCTCCTGTCCAGCATCCATGTCCTGCCCACCGTGGCGCAGGCCCATGGCTTCTCCTTCCTCCTGCCCGGCCTGGAGGAGGCGCTGCGCTTCACGCTGGGCCGGACCACCGACGGCGCGGAATACCACCACGGGTGAGCCCCGTGCTTGACACTCCTCGGGAGGGGCGACAGAAGTGCGCCGCTTCCTCTCGCGTCGAGGAGTCCTGATGATCCAGGTCGAAGGGCTGACGAAGTTCTACGGCGAGCACGCGGCCATCCGGGACCTGGCCTTCACCATCGGCCAGGGCGAGGTCATCGGCTTCCTGGGCCTCAATGGCGCCGGCAAGTCGACCACGCTCAAGATTCTCGGGTGCGTGCTGCTGCCCACCTCGGGCCGCGTCGTCATCGACGGGCACGACGTGGTGAGCCAGTCCCACGAGGTGCGCCAGCGCATCGGCTACCTGCCCGACGTGCCCCCCGTCTACGAGGAGATGACGGTGGGCGAATACCTGGCCTACGTCGCCCGGCTGCGCGACGTGCCCGCCAAGGCCACCGCGTCCCACGTCGGCGAAGCCGAGGAGAAGACCGGCCTGCGCGACGTGCACGGCGAGGTCATCTCCACGCTCAGCCACGGCTACCGCCAGCGCGTGGGACTGGCGCAGGCGCTGGTGCACAAGCCCGCGCTGCTCATCCTCGACGAGCCGACCAGCGGTCTGGATCCGCTCCAGATCGTGGAGATGCGCGACGTCATCCGCGGCCTCAAGGGCGCGCACACGGTGCTCGTGTCCAGCCACATCCTCCCGGAGATTTCGCAGACGTGTGACCGGCTGCTCATCATCCACAAGGGCACGCTGCTGGCGCAGGGCAGTGAAGAGGAGCTGTCGCGAAGCCTGGGCGGTCCGTCCATCGTGCTGGAGGTGCGGGGCGACCGGGCAAGGGCGCTCGAAGCGTTGCAGGGCTTCGGCGCGGTGGAGGTGCGGGAAGGGGACCGTGGCGTGCTGGCCCTGAAGGTCGCGGCGGCGCCGGACTTGCGGCCCCAGGTGGCGCGGGCGGTGGTGGGCGCGGGCCTGGAGTTGCTGCGATTGGACGCGAACGAGGGACAGCTGGAGGCGCTGTTCCTGCGCCTGACGCACGGGCAGGAGGTGAAGGCGTGAAGGCGCTCCTGATTGCTCGCCGCGAGCTGGCCGGCTACCTGCGCACGCTCAGCGGCTACGTCATCCTGGCCATCATCCTCGCGGTGAACGGGCTGTTCTTCAACGCGTACGCCCTGGGCGGCGCGAGCAAGCGCTCCGCGGAGGTGCTGTCCGGCTTCTTCTACTACTCCAGCGGCTTCACCATCGTGGCGGCCATCCTGGTGTCCATGCGGCTGGTCGCGGAGGAGCGCCAGACGGGCACGCTGCCGCTGTTGTACGCGTCGCCGGTGCGGGACCGGGACATCGTGCTGGGCAAGTTCCTGGCGGGGCTCGCGTTCCTGGCGCTGTACCTGCTGCTCACGCTCTACATGCCGCTGCTGGTGCTGGTGAACGGCAAGGTGTCCTTCGGGCACGTGGCGGCGGGCTACCTGGGGTTGCTGTTGCTGGGCAGCGCGTCGCTGGCGGTGGGCACGTTCGGGTCGTCGCTCGCGAAGAACCAGCTGCTCGCGGCCATCTTCTCCGCGGTGATGCTGGTGGCGCTCATCCTGTGCTGGCTGCTGGCGCGCATCACCGAGCAGCCGCTGTCCGACGTCTTCAGCGCCATGTCGCTGTGGAATCAGCACTTCCCCCCGTTCCAGGCGGGGATCATCCACGTGCGGGACGTCGTCTACTACCTGGTGGTCACCTACGTGGCGCTGTTCGCGGCCACGCGGGCGCTGGAAGCGCGGAGGTGGCGATGAGCGCGCCGGCTTCTTTCGGGACGGGGCTCGCCGCGACGGGGGCGTTCGTCGCGGGGCTCGTGGCCGTGTTCCTCGCGGAGCGCGTGCTGGGCGTGGGCTCCGGCCGCGTGGCGCTGGCGGCGCTGGGCACCGCCGTGGTGGTGGCCGCGACGGCGTGGCGCGCGGTGCGGATGATCGCCGCGCCCGCGGACCGGCGCGCGCTGGAGCGGTGGGTGCTCACGCTGTACGTCGTGGGGCTGGCCGCGCTGGTGCTCTACTTCGTGAAGGGGGACGTGGGGACGGCGCTCCTCGGTGAGCCGCTGTCGCGTGCGTCGCCCCGGCTGTCGGTGGTGCTGGCGGTGCTGTTCCCGGCGCTGTTGTTGTGCGCGCTCGTGCCGCTGGCGATGGTGGAGGCCGCGCTCGTGGCCATGGCTCGGGCGCCCGTGCCGGAGACGGGCCGGGTGAAGAGCGCGCTGTTCTCCGGTCTGGGCATGGCGTTCGTCATCGTGTTCGCGTTCGCGGCGACGTACGTGGCGACGCAAGCGGGCGCGACCTGGGACCTGTCGTACTTCCGGACCGCGAAGCCGGGTGATGCGACGCGCAAGCTGGTGCGCGGCCTCAACGAGCCCTTGCAGGTGACGCTCTTCTTCCCGCCCGCGAACGAGGTGGGCGAGGCGGCGCGGCAGTACTTCCGCGACCTGGAGCCGGAGAGTCCGCAGCTGGGCGTGGAGTCGTTGGACCAGGCGGTGGAGCCCGCGCGCGGCAAGGCCCTGGGCGTCAGCAACAACGGCTCCGTGGTGCTGGCGCGGGGGGACCGCAAGGAGATCCTGACCCTGGGCCTGGATCCGGAGCGTGCGCGCGGGCAGCTCCAGCGACTGGACGCGGAGGTGCAGCGGCGGCTGCTGGCGGTGGCGAAGCCCCGTCGCATCGTCTACCTCACGGGCGGCCACGGGGAGCGCGCCGACACGCGGCCCGTGCCGGGAGAGGCGGCCCGGCCGTCGGTGGCGCAGTTCAAGGAGCTGCTGCGCGCGCAGAACGTGGACGTGCGCACGCTCACGGTGGCGGAGGGGCTGGGCTCGGCGGTGCCGGGCGACGCGGCGATGGTGGCGGTGCTGGGGCCCACGCGGGAGCTGCTTCCGGAAGAGGGCTCCGCGCTGCGTGAGTACTGGGAGCGGGGAGGGCGGTTGTGGATCGCGCTGGAGCCGGATGGCGCGGCGCTGGAGCCGTTGCTGCAACCGATGGGGCTCAAGTCGCTGCGCGTGCCGCTGGCGAATGACCGGGTGTACTTCCGCACCACGCGTCAGCAGAGCGACCGAGGCAACCTGGGCACGGCGAGCTTCTCCTCGCACCCGTCGGTGACGTCGCTGTCCGCGCTGGGTTCGCAGGGCGCGGTGGCGTTCATGGGGGCGACTGCGCTGGAGCAGGTCACGCCGCCCGTGCCCGGCGTGCTGCTGGACACGAGCGTGCGCGCGCACGGAGAGACGTTCGCGGACCGCAATGGCGACTTCGAACCGGAGCCGGGCGAGGTCACGAAGGCGTGGCCGCTGGTGGTGGCGGTGGAGCGGCCCGCCGCGGAGGGCAAGCCCGCGCCGCGCGCGGTGGTGATGGCGGACGCGGACGCGCTGGGGGACGGCATCCTGGGCAACGTGGGCAATGCGTATCTCGCGGTGGACACGCTGCGCTGGCTCTCCGGCGAGGAGGCGCTCTCCGGCGTGACGACGAGCGAGGAGGACGTGCCGTTGCAGCACACTCGCTCGCAGGACGTCGTGTGGTTCTACGCGACGGTCTTCGGGATGCCGGTGGCGGTGCTGGCGGTGGGCTTCTTCGTGACGCGGCGGCGCGGACGGCGCGCGCCCCGGAGCACCGCGGTGGCGGGAGGTGCGCGATGAAGGCGCGCGACGTGGCGGTGCAGGGCGTGCTGGCGGGCGTGGCGCTCGTGGCCGCGTTCTTCGTGTGGCAGCGCGAGCCTTCGCGTGCGCCGGGTGAGGTGACGGTGGAGGACGCGCGGGCGAGCGCGCTCGACCGCATCCGGTATGACGAGGAGACGCGTTTCGTGGAGCTGTTCCGCGACCCCCAGGACCGCGACACCGTCTGGGTCCGCCTGGGCGACAAGCCCGCGAAGCCACGTGCCGAAGCAGGAGGCGCCACGGAGGCCGGCGCACCCACCCGTGATGCGGGCAGTGCCGCGCCTGATGCAGGAGCATTGGCCCACGCCTCGGAGGCCGGCGCACTCGCTGGTGCGAGCGACGCGGGACGTGCCGCGCTCGATGCAGGAGCGCTGGCCCGCGCGACGTCCGATGCTGGCTCGCCCGCGACTGCCGGTGCCAACACGGGCTCGCTCCCGGCGGTCAGTGACGGAGGCACCCAAACGGGCGCACTCGCGAACGCTTCCTCCGACGCGGGGACGCCCGCGAGCCCCGCCCCCGTGCCTCCTCCCCGCGAGCTGCGCGGCAACGACGTGGCGCTGAAGCTGTTCTCCCGCTTCGCTCCGCTGCGCGCGCAGCGGGACCTGGGCGTCCTGGACGACAAGAAGCTGGAGGAGATCGGCCTCGCGAAGACGGAGCGCGGGCTGACGCTCACGCTCGACGGAACGCCCAGGACGTTCCGCCTCGCGACGCCCGCTTCGGGCTGGGGTGCTCCCTACCTCCAGCGCACGTCCGACGGGCACGTCTTCCTCCTCGGCCCGGGACTGCTGCCGGACCTGGAGGCCGCGTCCAGCCGGCTCGTGGACCGACGGCTGCACACCTTCGACGTGGACGGCTTCGACCACATCGTCATCTCCACCGGCACCACGTCCCGCGCCTTCGTCGCCAGCGGCAAACCGCCGGGTGCCGTGCAGCTGTCGCCCGTGGACGCCTCCGGCACCCCGGACGACTTCGCCCGCAACTGGCATGACCGCCTGTGGCGCCTCACTCCCGTGGAACTCCTGGGCCGGGGCGAAGCCCCTCCGGGCCCGGCCCCCACGCCCGCCTTCCGCGTGGAGTACCAGCGCGGCGGCAAGGCCGTGGGCGAGCTCTCCATGGCGAAGACGCCGGACGGCTCGTGGTACGCGCGCACGGAGTTCACCCCCGGCTGGACACGCATGGGCGGCGGCCTGGAGCTCCTGGCCGACGACGCCGCGAAGCTCACCGCGCCGCGCTGAGGCTCACGGCTCGGCGGACACCGACTCCACGTCCAGCCGCACGTCCACGAAGCTGTAGGCCGGCCACGGCCCCGTGAACCGGAACGTGTACGCGTCCAGTCGCGCCACCAGCGACTGCACCCGTGCCTCGAACGCGGCCACCCGCGTGCGGTCCACCAGCCAGGCCGCGTTGAACATCATCCGCTCACCCAGCGGCGGCGCTTCGTGCGTGGCCTCCGCCAGTGGCCGCAGGCCCGCCCTCAGCCCGTCCAGGTCCTTCCGGGTGCAGTCGTGCAGCGCCGCCTCCAGCCTCGCCTCGTGGTCCTCTTCCAGCTCCGCGGGGCCGCGCGCCAGCTCCGGCCGCGCCTCCAGCAACCTGCGCGTCAGCGCGTCGCCGTGGCAGTACACCTTCAGCCCCAGCTCCACCCGGCCCTCCAGCTCGGACAGCGCATGGCTCAGCGGCGCGCGCGCCACGCGCAACAACTCCCGCACGCGCTCCTCGGAGGGCAGCACCGTCCCGAAGGCCACCGGCACCAGCGTGTGCTCGCGCACCACGGCCTCCGTGACGCGCTGGTGCATCAAGAGGTTCGCCCGCGTGGGCACCACCCTCGGGCCCGCCACGTCGGACACCAGCGCCGCGAGGCCTCCCTCGCGCACCAGCCGCACCGGGGCATCACCCAACCCCGCGAGCTCCGGCGCCCCTCCGCCGTCCTCGTGCACGATGCCGTAGAGGTAGTGCGCCCGCCCCTCGCGCGAGGACTCCTCCTGGGTCTTCGTCGTCATGACGTGCCCCCTCCGTACAGATGCGGCTTCAGCGCGCGGATGCGGCCTCGCGCAGGGCGATCATCTTCTTCACCTGGTCCACCAGCGCGTCCGGCAGGCACGGCTTGGTGACGTACGCATCACACCCGGCCTCGTTCGCGTCCTCCGAGTGGCCCTTCAGCGCATGCCCCGTGAGCGCCACCACCGGGATGCCCTTCGTGCGTGCGTCGCCCTTCAGCCGGCGCGTCGCCTCCCAGCCGTCCATCACCGGCAGTGACAGGTCCATCAGGATGACGTCCGGCGCCAGCTCGAAGGCCTTGTCCAACGCCTCCTGGCCGTTCTTCGCCTCCGCCACGCGGAAGCCGGAGAACTCCAGGTACTCCGCGTACATCTCCCGGGCATCCTGGTAGTCGTCCACCACCAGCACGAGCGGCTTTGTCTTTTCCGGGGTGTTCGTCATGTCCGTCTCGCACGTCTTGGAAAGTGCAGGGTGAAGGTCGAACCCTGGCCCGGGACGCTTTGGAGGGAGACGCGTCCCCCCAGCATCGCCGCCAGGCGACGGCAGATGGACAGGCCCAGGCCCGTTCCCCCATAGGCACGCGTGGGCGAGCTGTCCACCTGCTGGAAGTCCTCGAAGATCTTCTCCTGGTTCGACACGTCGATTCCGATGCCTGTGTCCTTCACCGAGATGGCCACGGTGCCGGTGCCGTTCTGATACTCCGCCGCCACGTGCACGCCGCCCTCGTGCGTGAACTTCAGCGCGTTGGACAACAGGTTGAGGACGATCTGCTTCACCTTCTGTCGGTCGCTCCACACCCCCGGCAGCCCTTCATCCAGGCGCGTGTCCACCGTCAGCTTGCTGCGCGCGATGATGGGGTCCATCTCCGCCATCACCTCCTGGAGCAGCTCCGGGATGCCGAAGTCCGACAGGTGCAGCGGCATCCGCCCCGCCTCGATGCGGGTGATGTCCAATATCTCGTTGATGACCTCCAACAGGTGCCGCCCGTTGGAGTCGATGCGCGTGAGGTTCCTTCGCTGCGGCGGCGTCATCTCCCCGGACACGCCCTGCAAGAGCATGTTCGTGTAGCCGAGGATGGCGTTGAGCGGCGTGCGGAACTCATGCGACATGTTGGCCAGGAACTGCGACTTGGCCGCGCTCGCCTGCTCCAACTGGATGGCCTGCCGGCGCAGCTTCTCGTTCTGCTCCGCCAGCTCCGCGGTGGCGGACTGCACGCGAGCCTCCAGCTCGCTGGAGACCTCCTTCACGCGCTCCAGGAGCCGCGCCCGCTCCAGCACCTCCGTGCGGTCGTGGAACACGGTGACGATGCCCGTCAGCTCGCCCCCGTCCCCCAGCACCTTGTTGGCCATGGCCTCCATGGGCACGGGCGCGCCGGTGTCCGGGTCGTCCAGCGTCAGCTGGCTCTTCCAGCGCGACACGCCCGCGTTCACCGGCCCCAGCAGGTTCGCCAGGAAGGACGCGAAGAGGGCGTCGTTGGCTCGCACCCGGCGCAAGGTGGCCTCGCCGCCCGCGGCCTCGCCCGCCGTGCCCCGCTCGTGAGGCCAGGCGAAGAGGCGCTCGGCCGGGTCGTTCATCATCACCATGCCGCCCGCCGGGTCGGTCAGGATGATGGGGTCCGCCACCGAGTCCAGCACCCGGTCCAGGCGGTGGCGCTCGCTCCGGGCCTCGCGCTCCGTGGCGCGCAGCTGCCGGTAGCTCTCCCCCAGCGCCTGCGTGGCGCGGCCCAGGTCCGTCAGGTTGCGCAGCACGCTCACCACCACGGACGGCCCGTCCGGCGCCAGCACCGGCGTGGTGGCCAGCTCGAAGAGCAGGTCCAAGCCCTCCAGCGGATCCACCAGCGACACCTCGCGCCGGTGCACGGACGTGCCGCCCTGCGCGAGCGTCTCCCGGAACAGGCGCTGGTTGAGCTCCACCGCCCGCGTGCGGCCGGGGCTTGCGTCCGGGCCCGCCACCAGCAGTCCCTCCGCGCGGGCGTTGGCGAAGAGCAGCGTGCCCTCCGTGTCCGTGAGCAGCACCGGATCCGACACCGCGTTGATGACCCGGCGCAGCAGCCGGTCCGGCTCCGGACGGCGCGGGGCCCGCGCATCCGAGGCCAGCTGCCGGGCCAGGAGCGGCCCCGCGCACGACGCCACCCACGCCACGTCCTCCGGCACGGCCGGGCCGGGCAGCCCCACCACCAGCAGCGCGGCCGCGGGCGCTCCGGAGCGGCCCAGCGGCACCGCCAGGAACCCGCCCGGCATCGCCGCGCCCTCCACCGCGTCCGCCGCCAGCCACCGCGCCCCAGCCCGATTCCGGAAGCCAGCGAGCGGCGAACCCTGTGCGTCCCACGCCCGGGCCAACGCGGCCTGCTGCGCCCCCGTCAGTCCTTCACTGGCCAGGCACGCGGACGCACCCGCGCCATCCCCCGGCCCGACACATGCGGTGGGCGAGCCATGTCTGCGCGCGAGCCACTCCACGACCGCTCGCGCACAGGTGACGGCGGACTCGCAGGCGAGCAGGTGCTCGGCGAGCACGAGGCGCGCCCCGGGATCGGCTTCGGCGGGGGGCAGCGGGGCTGGAGACGCCACGACCTTACGCTCCGGGTGAAGGGGGACGCGGGGAACGACCGCGTTCCTGCGAGTCTGCGGTGCGGACCTCCGAAAATGCCACCACGATGCGCGTCTGCCCCTCCAAAGGAGAGGCTCGGCCCAGGACCTCCAGGGCCGGCGTGTCGAAGCGCAAACCCCTGTCCAGCAGGCGGTCCAGCACATCCACCAGGCTGGCCCCACCAGCCACGCGTTCCACGGGCATTCTGCGCATGCTCCTTGGGTCCGCCCGGCGCGGACCTTCGGGTCCAAGGGGCGTTTTAACGCGCTGGCGACATCGCACCCCAGCCCTGTTCACGCTCGGCCCCTGACTGACCAACACCTGGGGCGAAGCTCTGTTGGATCGCGAACGCCCGACGCTGGGCAACCGGCCGGGCGGGGCTCGGCAGGCGTGGCTTATGCCCTGGGAAGCGGATTCCTAGCCTTCCCTCATGAATGACGAGCGCCAGCACAAATCCCTCTGGACGGTGACGACGCTTCCCCGGGACTTCCCCTCCCTGCCGGGCGACCTGGACGTGGATGTGGCCATCATTGGTGGGGGCATCGCGGGCCTGACGACCGCCTGGCTGCTCAAGCGCGCTGGCAAGAAGGTGGCCGTGCTGGAGATGCACCGCGTCCTCTCCGGCCAGACGGGACAGACGACCGCGCACCTCACGGAGCTCTTGGACACGCCGTACACCACGCTCCTGAAGGACTTCGGTGAGAAGGGCGCGCACCTGGCCGCGTCGTCCAGCCGCGCCGCCATCGAACAGATTGCGTCCCTGGTGGAGACGCTCGCCATCGACTGCGGCTTCACCCGCGTGCCGGGCTTCCGCTATGCGGAGACGGAAGCGGAGCTGCGCGACCTGCTGCACGAGGTCTCCGCGGCGCGGCAGGCCGGACTGCTGGCGTCCTACACGAAGGAGGTGCCGCTGCCCTTCCCCGTGAAGGGCGCGCTGCGCGTGGAGGACCAGGCGGTGTTCCACCCGCGGGAGTACCTGCTCGCGCTCGCGGACCGCATCCCGGGAGACGGCTGCCACCTCTTCGAGAACACCAAGGTCGTGGACATCCATGACGGCACGCCCTGCCGCGTCGTCACGGAGAAGGGCACCGTGACGGCGCAGGCCGTGGTGGAGGCCACCACCACGCCGCTCAACCGCGTGGCCATGCACACCAAGCTCTACCCGTACCGCACCTACGCGGTGGCGGCCCCGCTGGATGGGCCGCTGGAGCCGGGCCAGTACTACGACAGCCGCGACCCGTATCACTACATCCGCACGCAGCGGGTGGACGGCGTGCCCTACGTCATCGTGGGCGGCGAGGACCACAAGGTCGGCAGCGAGGAGGACACCACGTCGTGCTTCGCCGCGCTGGAGGCGTACGCACGCGACCGCTTCCCCGTGAAGCGCATCACGCACCGCTGGTCCGGCCAGATCATCGAGTCCGCGGATGGCCTGCCCTATATCGGCCGCAACGTGGGCAGCCGCCACGTGTACGTGGCCACGGGCTTCTCCGGCACGGGCATGACGTTCGGCACGCTCGCGGGCATGGTGGTGTCGGACCTCATCCTCGGCAACGAGAACCCCTACGCCGCGCTGTACGACGCGGGCCGCGTGAAGCCCAAGGCCGGCGCCAAGGACTTCATCCAGGAGAACGCGGAGGTGGCCTTCCGCTTCGTCGCGGACCGGCTGTCCAAGCCGGACGGACGCCACCTGTCGGACGTGGCGCCGGGCGAGGGGAAGATCCTGGAGGTGGAGGGCCGCAAGGTGGCCGTGTACCGCGAGGAGGACGGCACGCCGCACGCGGTGTCCCCGGTGTGCACGCACCTGGGCTGCCACGTGCACTGGAACAACGCGGAGCGCTCCTGGGACTGCCCCTGCCACGGCGGCCGCTTCAGCCCCACCGGGCGCGTGCTCAACGGCCCCGCGGTGAAGGACCTGCCGTCGCGCAAGCTGCCGGTGAAGTGAGAAGTGCGTGCGGGTGGGCTTCCCTTCGGACGGTCCCACCCCCATCTATCTGCACATCCACTTCATTCAGGGGGCAGGGGAATGAACGCGTTGGAGCTGATCAAGCAGCAGCACGAAGAGGTGTCCAAGCTCTTCAAGAAGTACGAGAAGCTGTCGGACCACGAGGACGACGAGCGCCAGGAGCTGTTCGAGCAGATCGCCGACCGGCTGGGCGCGCACGCGAAGATTGAAGAGCTGTACCTGTATCCGGCGCTCAAGAAGGACGACACGGAGGACGCGCTGCGCGAGGCCGTGGAGGAGCACCTCGCCGTCAAGCGCCTCATCGCGGACCTGCTCGACATGGAGCCCTCCGATGAGGAGTTCGACGCGAAGATGAAGGTCCTCCAGGAGCAGGTGGAGCACCACGTCGAGGAGGAGGAGAAGGACCTCTTCAAGGCGGCGCGGAAGATCCTCAGCAAGGATCAGCTGGAGGACCTGGGCATCCAGCTGGAGGAGGAATACGACTCCCTGATGGAGGGCGAGCCGCGCAACGACGTGCCCGAGGAGACGGAGCACGCCGCGCCCATCTAGCGCGGCGCATCCAAAACAAGACGGGGGTTGCGCGTGGCGTGGGGCCGGGCAGCATGCGGCCCATGCCGCGCGCTCCTGTTTCCACCCCTGTCTTGCTGCCGGATGCCTTCACACCCGCCGCGCGCCGCGCCCTCGTGCGCGCGGACCCCATCCTGGGCACGCTCTTCAAGACGATTGGCCCGTTCCGCTTCGAGCGGTCCCCGCTGCACAGCCCCTTCGAGGCGCTGGCGCACTCCATCGTCTACCAGCAGCTCCACGGCCGCGCGGCGGCGACCATCTTCGGCCGCGTCTGCGAGCGGGTGGGGCAGGGCAAGGGCTTCACGCCGGAGAAACTGCTCGCGCTCCCGGACGCCACGCTGCGCGAGGCCGGGCTGTCCGCGAACAAGCTGCTGGCCATCCAGGACCTGGCGCGCAAGACGGTGGACGGCACCGTGCCGCCGCTCGCGCGCGTGCGCCGCATGTCCGACGCGGACCTCATCGAGCACCTCACGCAGGTGCGCGGCATTGGCCAGTGGACCGTGGAGATGCTGCTCATCTTCCGCCTGGGCCGGCCGGACATCCTCCCCGTGGACGACTTCGGCGTGCGCAAGGGCTTCATGGTGCTGCACGGCCTGAAGGAACAGCCCAAGCCCAAGGCGCTGCTCGCGTACGGCGAGCGCTGGCGCCCCTATCGCAGCGTGGTGAGCTGGTACCTGTGGCGGGCGGCGGACAAGCCCGTGGGCACCTTCGCACCGCCGGAGGGCGGCTAGCCGGACAGGGGCCGGGAGCGCACCGTACCGCCCAGTCTCCGAAAGGGCTGAGCGGCCTGCTGCGAAAAAGCGGCCTACGCGTCCCGGCCGTTGTAGGGGAACGGGTTGAGGGTGGACAGGTCCACGCCGTCCACGCAGCGCAGGTTGACGGCGAACATCTCCTTGCCGTCCGGGCCCTTGCCGGTGGCGTAGGACTCCACGCCGCAGGTGGGGCAGTGCAGGTGGTTGATGACCTTCTTGTTGAACTGGTAGGCCTTCACCGCGTCCGCGCCGGAGAGGGACTTGAACTGCTCCGGCGGGACGAACGTCAGCACCGCGCCAATCTTGTGGCAGATGGAGCAGTTGCAGCTCACCACCTGCGCCAGGTCCGTGGTCGCCTCGTAGCGGACCTGTCCACAGTGGCAGCCACCCGTATACGTCTTCATCTCCGCCATGGTGCTTCCTTTCGGTTGCTGCGTGATGCCCGGGCCGGAAGCGCGCCTCCGCCCACCCGGTGCGTGTGACGCGCATCAATGAACGGAGGCGGCGGGGACCGCAAGCGCGCAGGTGTCGCCCCCGCGCGCATGCGGCGGTGCGTCACGTCAGTCCGCGTACGTCGTCACGGACATCATCCGCACGAAGCGGCGGTCCGTGCTCACCGCCGCGATGGTGAAGCCCTGCGTGTAGCCCGGCGCGCCGCACCCGCGGCAGCTCCAGCCCGTCCTGTAGAGCCGGTTGCTGTTGCGCGAAATCTGCGTGATGTAGGCCACCGCGCCTTCCACCTCGTCCACGTTGTAGCTGTAGGCGCTGAGCTGCGCGATGAGCTCCCGCACGGTGATGGGCTCGAAATCGCTGGCCTGCGGACCGAAGGCGTTGCTGAACGCCTCGCCCAGCGTCTGCTGGTTGGTGATGCCCTGGCCGTTGGGGATGTAGCCCTCGTAGATGCGCGCGGAAGCGAACGAGCCGGTGGCGCCGAACAGCACCGCGGGCGTCTGGGCGACGGGATACAGGTTCAGCGGGTAGCCCGTGAAGGTCGCATCGTTCAGCTCGTAGAAGTCCGCGAAATACTTCGCCGCGGTGCCCGTCATGGACTGCTGGAACGGCGTGTCGCTGAGGCGGGTGGTGAGATAGGCGCGCTCGGTGCTGTCCACGCCGAGGCCAATGTCGTTGAGGAACGCGTCCAGCGCGTTGCGGATCTCCGAGCGCTGGATGGTCGTGCCGCCGGGGCTGGTGGGGCTCTTCGCGGCGGTGATGCTCGCCTCGAAGGCGGGGATGCTGGTGGTGGAGTCAGCGAACGCCGGAGCGGAGAACAGCATCAGGGCGCCCAGCAGCGACTTCATCGACAGGGTCTTCATGGGGAACCTCTTCATTCAAGGGGGGAGAACCGCGAGCAGCGCGCTGGCGAGTACCACGCCCCCCTGACACGGCCCGCATGAGGTTCCTGTGACACGTGCGGCCCGTGACACGCCTGTGAAAGAGCGTGTCGCGAGCCTGGAAACTTTCACGATGCGGGCTGCGGTGCCGGGCTTGTGGACACGTTGCGGCGCAGGGGCGCGAGCAGCGCGAGGAACGCGGCGGACAGCGCGACGCCCAGGAGGAACATGTTCCCGTAGCCCAGGTTGCCGTACCTCGGATCCGCGAGCAGGCCCGCCAGCGGCCCCGCGGGGGCCTTGCCCGCGACCTCCACGCTGGCCAGCAGCGTGTAGTGCGTGGCGCCGATGCGCCGGTCCGTGCGCGACATCATGAACGCGAACATCACGGTGGTGAGCGCGCCGCCGAAGAACTCCTCGGCGAGCGTCACGCCCAGCACGCCCGCGTCGCTGACGCCGGCCTGCGTGAGCAGCCACCGCCCCGCGAGCGGCAACAGGCGCAAGGTTCCGGTGAGGGCCACCGCGCGCAAGAGCGGCAGGCGCGCGGCGAGGAGTCCCCCGCACATGGACCCCAGGAGCGACGCGGCCGTGCCCCACGTGCCCACCCACAGGCCGATGCGCGCCGGCGTGAAGCCCGCGTCCACGAGGAAGGGCTTGTAGAGGACGTCGGACATCGTCTCGCCCAGCTTGTACGTGCCGATGAAGAGCAGCAGCCACCCGGTGCCCGGCACGGTGAGCGCGGACCTGATGCGGGCCCAGAGCGCGGGCCAGTCCAGCTTCGGTGACTCGTGGCCTTCGGCTTCGCGCGGAGGCGGCTCGCGCACGAAGAGGACGACGGTGAAGACGGTCAGGCACAGCGCCGACATGACCAGGAACAGCCCGGACCAGCCGATGCTCGCGCTGGCCCACACCAGCAGCCCGCCGCCGGTGAGCATGCCCACCTTGTAGCCCACCACCTGCGCGGTGTTGCCAAGGCCCAGCTCCTCCGGACGCAAGAGGTCCACCGCGAAGCCGTCCACCGCGATGTCCTGCGTCGCGGCGAAGAGGTTCATCACGAAGATGAGGCCCAACAGCAGCGGCAGCGAGTCCTGCCCCGCCGCGAAGGCCGCCCCCGCGCACGCGATGGCGAGCCCCGCCTGCATGGGGAGAATCCACGAACGCCTGCGCCCGATGCGCGCGGAGCCGTAGCGGTCCACCATCGGCGCCCACAGCGCCTTGAGCATCCACGGCAGGGACAGCGCGCCCGCGAAGCCCAGCGCGGCCAGGGACACGCCGCGCGTGCGCAAGTAGACGGGCAGCGCCGTCACCTGGAAGCCGAAGGGCAGCCCCTGCACGAAGTATAGCGCGCACAACAGCCACAGCCGGGACGGGATGCGTCGCATGGTCGTGGCGCGAGCATAGGCATGCCCTCCGGTGTCCGTCGTGGGCCTATACTCGCCGTTCCAGTCACCAACCCCGGGGAGACGCATGCCGGAGCAAGCCGCAACCGAGTCGGGACTCATCGTCGTGGAGCTGTCCGCCGAGCACGAGCTGGAGGCGGATCACGTGGACGCGGTGGTGGACGTGAAGGCTTCCGAGTTCTTCACCGGCAACGCGGCCTTCACCAACGCGCGCGAGGTGGCCTCGCTGGTGGGCCGCATGGGGGAGCTGGGCGTGCCGGCCTCGGCCTTCACCCTCCAGGCGGTGCAGGCGGAGACATCGGAGGGGCTGCTCTCGCGCTCCTCGTCCGCGCGCTACACGGTGCGCATCCACCTGGCGGACATGGGTCGGGTGGGGGACGTGCTCGCGGCGCTCTCCGGTCTGAAGCAGGCGACGCTGCGCGAGCTCCGGTGGGGCTACACGCGCGAGCCGGAGGCCCGGCAGGACTGGCTGGAGGCGCTGGCCCGCGAGTCGGTGAAGAAGGCGCGCCGCGTGGCGGCCGGGCTGGGCGTGACGCTGGCCGGGCTGCACCGCTTCTCCGAGCGCACCTGGGAGTCGCAGACGCGGGTCTTCGGGCTCCGGGCCGGGGGCTACGGCGGAGACGATGACATGCGACCCCTGGCCTCCACGGTCAGTTCCTACAGCGCGCCTCGCGCCTCCGCGTCCATGGGCTTCACCGTGTCCCACCGCAAGAAGGTGCAGGTGATGGCCACCGCGGAGTTCCGCACGCATCCGGCCCCCGAGTCCTGAGCCCGGGGCCGGGCGTCGCGCTTCACGGCAGGGCGCCGGGCGTGTGCTGGAGCACGAGCGCCTCCAGCCGCTGGAGCGCCTTGTCCAGCGTCTCCCACGACGGGCCGAAGGACAGGCGCACGTAGTTGCGGAAGCGCGAGGCCCGCGCGCGGCGCTTGCCGGGGTTCACGTCGAAGAACTCACCGGGCACGGTGATGACCTGGTGCTCCAGCGCGGCGCGGAAGAAGGCCATGCCGTCGTTGAGCGGCGCGGGCAGCCCGGACAGGTTGCCCCAGACGTAGAACGTCCCGTCCGGCGCGCGGTCCGTGCGGATGCCCAGCCGCTCCAGCCGGGAGTGGAACCTGTCCCGCTTCTCCCGGAACGTGTGGTGGATGGCGCGTGTCTCCGCCACCACCGTGTCCTCCTGGAGCAGCGGAATCGCCGCGCGCTGCAGGGGCCGGCTGCCGCCGCCGTCCAGGAAGCTGCCCGCGCTGGAGACCGTGTCGATGACCTGCTTGGGCCCCACCGTCCACGTCATGCGCCAGCCCGGGTAGCGCCAGTTCTTGGTGAGCCCGTCGAAGAGAACCACCGGGTCGCGGTTCACGTCCTCCACGTACCGGGCGGCGCTCTCCACCGGCAGCACGCCCGGGCGGCCCGTCCAGATGTAGTGCGAATAGAACTCGTCGATGAGCAGCGAGCACTCCAGCTCGCGCGCCACGCCCACCCACCGCGCCAGCTCCTCGCCCTGCACCAGCTTGCCGGTGGGGTTGCACGGGTTGGAGAAGAGCAGCGCGGACAGCCCGCGCCCCTGAATCTCCCGGCGCAGGTCGTCGTGCGTGAAGGCGTAGCCGCGCTCGCCCTCCAGCAGGATGGGGATGGCGGTGAACGCCTTGAAGACGTCCAGCAGCTCTTCGTACGCGGTGTAGTCCGGCAGGAAGTGGCCCAGGTTCACCTGGCCCAGGCTCGCCGCGGCGCGGGTGAGGGCCGCGCGGCCGCCGCCGGACAGGCAGACGTTCTCCGCCTTGTACTGGGACGGCATCCCCTTGCGGTAGAGCCGGTTGTAGAGCGCCGCGATGGCCTCCCGCACCTCCCAGAGGCCCGCGACGGGGGCGTACTCCTGGTCCGCCATGTCCACCGTCACCGAGTGCACGCGCGACGGGGCACCGGGCAAATCCCCCGTCTCCGGCTGACCCTGGCCCAGGTTGCACCAGTCCGGGTCGCCGGGACGGTAGCCGCGGCGCGTGGCCTCGGCGGTGACGAAGATGACGCCCGTGCGGGGCACGGTGCGAAACGCATGCAGGGGGACGCTGTCGCTCACGGACAGCACGCTAGCGCGCCCCCTGCTTCGGCGCAGCCCCTAGCCTTCGAGGGAGGCCCGGAGGAACCAGGCGTGCTTCTCGAACTCGGTGATGATGCCCGTGAAGAGGTCCACCGTGTCCGTGTCCTTGTGGCCCTCCACCGCCGTGCGGCTCTCACGCAGGCCGTTGAGGTACACCTCGATGCGCTCGGCCAGCAGCTTCACGTGCTCCAGGTCGCGCGAGGTCTCCTGCGGATACTCCGGCAGGTGGCTGCTCTTGCCCACGTGGCGGCTGGTGCCGTACGCGCGGCCGCCCAGCGTCACCGCGCGCTCCGCGATGGAGTCGTTGTGGTTGGCCAGGCTCACCGCGAACGTTTCGAACAGCGGGTGCAGCGCGGCGAACTGCGGGCCCTTGATGTTCCAGTGGGCGACCTTGATCTGCGAGTGCAGGTCCAACCCATCCGCGAGCCGCTCGTTGAGGGTGGCGGCGATGGCGGTGCGGGCCTGCTCGGAGAGGGGACTCGGGCTCTTGTAGAGGGCCATGACGAACACGTTCCTTTCGGGTGAGGGGTGGGACGTCGAAGAGAAAAGACAGCGCCCCCCGGTGTCTTCCACCGGAGGGCGCCAGTCACAGCTCGGAGATAACGACGAGGGGACTAGGACTCCAGTCCAACCGCCGCCGCGTGGATGACGCTCGCGATGCGGACCGCATCGTGCACGTGGTCCTCGCTCAGGCCGCCTTCCAGCACGACCTTCTCATGCGACTGGATGCACATCTCGCAGCCGTTGATGGCGCTGACCGCGAGGCAGACCAGCTCGAAGTCCACCTTGTTGGTCAGCACCTGGGCCAGCCGGTTCATCCGCAGCCCGGCCCGCTTGGTCGCGTACGACTCCTTCCCGATCATGTGACGGAACCGGTAGAAGACGTTGTTCATCGCCATCAGCGAGGCCGCAGCACGCGCGTCCTCGATGACCGGCGTGGCCTTGTCGCCCAGTGCCTGCTTCGCCTCGTTGAGCATGGCCTCCTTCAGCCGCTCGTTCCGGGCGGCGAAGGCGCATGCCACGGCCGTCCCCCAGCGCTGCTCGGGGGTGAGGGTCGTGCTCTCCAGGACCGCGGAGAGGTTGAGGCGGGTGTCCTTGTGGGCGTCCGCGAGTTCGCTGCGGACGACTTCGAGCGAAGCCATGGGTGCTTACCCCGCCTTCTGCAGCTTGGAGGTGAGCGTCTCCTCACCCTTCTGCCAGTTGCACGGGCACAGCTCGTCGGTCTGGAGCGCGTCCAGCGTGCGGACGGTCTCCTTGACGTTGCGGCCCACGGACAGGTCGTTCACGGACACGTGGCGGATGATGCCCTCGGGGTCCGCGATGAACGTGGCGCGCAGGGCCACGCCCTCCTCCTTGTGCAGGATGCCCAGCGCGCTGGACAGCTCGCGCTTGATGTCCGCCAGCATGGGGAAGGGCAGGTTCTTCAGGTCCGGGTGGTGCGTGCGCCACGCGTGGTGCACGAACTCGCTGTCGGTGGACAGGCCCAGCACCTGCGCGTCGCGGTCCTGGAAGTCCTTGTTGTGCTTGCCGAACTCCGCGATCTCCGTCGGGCAGATGAACGTGAAGTCCTTCGGCCACGCGAACAGGACCGTCCACTTGCCCTTGTACGTGTCGTTGGAGATGTCCTGGAATTCCTTGTTCTTCTCCAGGCTCACGGTGCCCTTCAGCTTGAAGTTCGGAAGCTTGTCGCCAACGGTCAGCATGGGATTCGACTCCTTGGGGATGGGGGGCGGGCCACCGTGGTCCACCCCAGAGGTTGTGGGTTGCTACGGGTATTTGCAGCCACCGTGCCAGTACATCAACCGCCCTGATTCCAGAGGGTTACGGCTCCCCCTGAGAATCGCACCGGCGGGGCGGTGACGCTGGGTCGGTGCATAACGAAATCCCGGTGTCTTTAGCCACTGCAATTTCGGTGAACCATCTCACCGGGGCGCGTGGAGACTGTTCGACGTCTCGGGCACGAGCGCCACGGAAAATACTCGAAGCCACGAGGGGTTGCCTCAAGGGCAAGCAGCTGGCCGGACGAATGATGGTTCGCCAACGCCCCACGCCCGCGCATGTCGGCGCGAAGAATTGACAGGGGACGGCCGGGCGAGCTACTCCCCGGGCCTCGCCGATAATTTTGAAACTGAGTGTCAATTTCAGGAGTCGACGAACCCCGTTCGTCCGAGGAGCACGTGATGCTGGGAGCGCCGAGGGCTGGCATGGGCAGTGTCGCGCGGGGACTCCTGGCGTGTGCCGCCCTGGTGCTGGGCGCGTGTGGGGACGATCCGAAGCCGGTGGAGGAGAACCCGGGACCGCAGGATGGCGAGCTGTACCTGGTCCACTCCGCGGTGGAGACGAACGGCAGCCGGACGAACTACTTCACCCTGGTGGACTCCCTGGAGGGTTCCAGGACGCTGGACTACACAAAGTCGCTGGAGCTGCCGGGGCGCCCGCGGCTCTATGCGGCGAAGGGCGTGGGCTTCTTCGCCATTGGCGCGGGAGAGGCCCCCACCATCACCCGCTACGAGGTGCGCGACGGCACGCTGGTGGCGGGGCAGAGCATCTCCTTCCAGAACCTGGGCGTGAAGCGGATGGGCGCGCAGGCGGTGCACTTCGTCAGCGAGACGAAGGCCTATTACAAGGATGACGCGCAGGGCCTGGTCATCGTCTGGAACCCGGCGGAGATGTCCATCGTGAAGACCCTGCAGTTGCCGGCGGAGTTCATCCGGCAGGGGTACGTCACGGCGCTGAGCCAGTGGATTGGCCGCGACGGCGAGGCGTTCTTCGCGCTGGGCTGGTCCACGTCCACCTATGACGGGGCGCTGCCGGGCTCCGTGCTGGTGCGCGTGGACACGGCGACGGACGAGATGACCTGGACGCGCGACGAGCGCTGCCGCGACCTGTTGAAGGTGGGGCGCCAGGGAGACTCGCTCTATTTCTTCAGCGGCGTGGTGAACGGCCTGGGCTACGCGGTCAAGGGCACCGGCGAGTTCGGCCAGCAGGACTGCTTCCTGCGCATCTCGCCGGGGCAGAAGACGTTCGACGCGGACTTCGTGGGCAGCGTGGCCCCCGCGCTGGGCGCGGGCAAGGTGGGCGCCGTCATCGCGTTGACCGAGGACGGCACCGCGTGGATCCAGGTGGCGGACACGAGCGTCACCCCGACGGCGCCGGGCACCACCTACGCGGACTGGTACAGCAAGGGGTGGAGCTGGTACCGGATGCCGCTGGCCACGTTGAAGGAGCCGGTGCGGGCCCCGGGCGAGCTGGGCGCCTACAGCGGCTTCACCTTCGTGGCGGGCTCCCAGTTGCTCATCACCCAGAGCGCGGCGGACTACTCCACGTCGTCGATGGTGGACCTGTCGGGCGGCACTCCGCAGCCCCGATTGACCTTCCCGGGCTTCGCGCTGGACATCGCCCGCATCCGTTAGTTCGAGCCTTCCGCCGGGCGCCGCGCGGCGCCTCTGCCCCATGAGGTGCGCTGCATGGACATCCTGGCTCCCTCGCTGCTGTGGCTCGGCGTGGTGTGTCTCTATGGTGCGTGGTGGTGCCGGCACACCGGACGGTGGCAGGACTTCCCGCGCGCGCCCTGGTTCCTGAACGGGGCGGGACTGGCGTTGCTGCTGGGCGGGCTCGCCGCGTCGCTCCGGGGAAGCGTCTCCGCGGGCGCGGCGGTGGGCGCGGCCATGGCGTACGTCATGGCCGCGGGCTCGCTGCTCGCCATCTTGACGCCGCTGGCGCGCAAGCCGGTGTGGGTGATGGGGTTGCTGCTCCCGGTCGGTCTGGTGCTGGGGATGCTGGAGCGGGTGTCGTGACCCTGGCGGGGACGCGGGCCCGCCCGGGGTGGCGCTGGGTGCTGGCGGCGGCGGTGGGTGCGCCGTTGGCGGCGCTGCTGGCCTCGCTCGCCCTGTCCGCCGTGGTGCCCGTGTCCCCGGACCTGCGTTACCTGGTGGCGTGCGTCGCGGTCGCGCCGCTGATGGCCGCGGCCCCATGCGCGGCGCTGCTGGCCCGCTCGGAGGCCCGTGCGTGGGCGGGGGTCGCGCTGACCTGCTGCGTGTCCCTGCTGCTGCTGTGGAGGGCGCTGCCGTGAAGCTGCGCTCCGACACGTATCGCCTGCTGTGGGAGGCGCATGCGTGGGCGGGCGCGGTGGCGTCGGTCCTGCTGGTGGGCATGTTCCTGCTCGGGGTCGCGTCGTTGTTCCGCCATGAGCTGGTGCCCTGGCAGGAGCCGCGCCTGCGCGCGCCCGTCGCCGCCGACGAGTCGCGAGTGTTGGCCACGCTCCAGGCGTGGCTGGACGCGCGCGTGGGCAGGGACGGGCCCGCCACGCTGGACGTGGACCTGCCCGCGCCGTACGCGCCGTGGATGCGGCTGGAGTGGCGGGCCGCGGGCGGCGAGAAGCAGGCCGTCTGGGTGGAGCCGGCCACCGGCGAGGAGGTGCCGGAGCGCAGCGACCTGGGCTACTTCCTGTTCCTCGCGCACTTCCTCTATCCGCTGCCTGGGGGCATGGCCCTGGCCGGCCTGGTGGCGGTGGTGCTGCTGCTGGTGGTGGGCACGGGGCTGATCATCCAGTTGGGACGGCTGCGCCGGGAGCTGGTCCGCTTCCGTCCGCGCGAGGCGCTGCGCACGGTGTGGGGTGACCTGCACAAGGTGCTCGGGAGCGTGGGGACGCCCTTCCAGGCGATGATGGCCTGGACGGCGGCCATCATCTGCTTGAACGCCGCGGTGCTTCAGCCGGTGGTGGTGCGCACGGCGTTCCAGGGCGACGTGGACGCGGGGCTCCAGACGCTGGGCTATCCGCGCGGCGCGAAGCCCTCCGGACAGGCCGCGCCCGCGCCCCGGGTGGCCGCCATCCTGGCCCGGGCCCGCGAGGCGCTGCCGGACGTGCGCCACTACCGCTTCAGCCTGCGCAACCTGGGGGACGCGTCCGCCTACGCGGACGTCCGGGGCTCCGCGCGCGACGGGCTCGCCGAGTTCACCACCGTGCGGGTGGCGGGCGACGGGCAGCTCTTGCACGTGCGGCGGGCCGGTGGGCCGAGCGCGTCCGCGAAGCTGCTGGAGGGGGCCTACGTGCTGCACTCCGGCCTCTATTCGGGCATGGGGCTGCGGCTCGCATACGCGCTCCTGGGGCTCTTCAGCGCGCTGTGCGTCGTGACCGGCAACCTGGTGTGGCTGGAGCGGCGGGCGCGCTCCATGCGCCGGGTGGACGTGGCGCTCGCGCGGCTGACGGCGGGCGGCTGTGGGGGCGCGGCGTTCGCGCTCGCGGCGGTCTTCCTGGCGAACCAGCTGCTGCCGGACGCGCTGCCCCACCGGGTGGAATGGGAGCACCGCATCTTCTTCGGGGCCTGGTGCGCCAGCGTGCTCGGCGGGCTCGTGTATCCCCGCGCCCGGGGCTGGGCGCGGTGGCTGCTGGGCCTGTCCGGCGGAGTCCTGGTGGTGCTGCCCTGGCTGGATGCGTGGCGCCACCTGCGGCGCGTCTTCGACCCCGCGGGTTCGCCTTTCGTGTTCTTCGTGGACCTGGGGCTCGCGGCCCTGGGCGCCGCGTTCCTCCTCTCCGCCTGGGCCATCGGGCGCATCGCCCCCCACGACCCGGGTGGGGCCCGGGTCGCACCGCTGGGTGTTCCGGCGCACGAAGGGCGCTGAATGTCCTCCAGGTCCTGCTCCCCGCGTGTCTCGCGGCTCGCTCCTCGCACCATGTCCATCCTCTCCGGCCGTTCCGCCTCGCCCGTGTGTCTCCCCCGCTCGCGCTCGCGCGTGGGCTGGAAGCGGGCCCTGGGGGCGCTGGCCCTGTGCCTGTCGGTGCCCGCGCTGGCGCAGGACGCGGTGGTGCCCGCGCCGGGCGTGGGCGAGCTTTCGGGCCAGCTGACCGCGTGCGCGGACGGGGACCTGGGGAAGGCGGAGCTGCTCCTGCTGGAGCCGGATGGGAACACCCGGGCGCCGGGGATGGACGCGCGCCGCCGCTTCCAGGTGAAGGGGCTGAGCCCCGGCGACTACGAGCTGCACGTCTACGTCCCCGGCTGCGAGCCGCGTGCATGGCGCGTCCAGGTGTCGGCGGGGCAGCGGACGGAGGTGGAGGCCCGGCTGGAGGTGGCCCTCGACATGGGGACCACCATCGGCGTGACGGGCCGGGAGCTGAGCAAGTCGGAGGAGCGTGCCCTGTCCGCGGAGTCGGTCCGCGTGGTGGAGCTGGAGGCCGCGAAGCAGCAGACGGCGGACCTGGGCGAGGTGCTCAGCCGCAACAGCGGCGTCAGCGTGCAGCGCACCGGCGGCCTGGGGTCCAACGCCCGCTTCTCGCTCAACGGCTTCACGGGGGAGCAGGTCCGCTTCTTCCTGGACGGCGTTCCGCTGGAGCTCGCGGGCTTCGGGCTGGGCATCGCCAACGTGCCGGTCAACCTGCTCAAGCGCGTGGAGGTGTACCGGGGCGTGGTGCCCGTGCGCTTCGGCGCGGACGCGCTGGGCGGCGCGGTGAACCTCGTCTCGTCGGACGGCAATGAGAAGGACGGCCTGTCCGCGTCGCTGCAGGCGGGCTCGTTCGACACGTACCGGGGCTCCGTCTCCGGCCAGTACCGGCTGGGGCCGAGCGGCGTGTTCCTGCGCGGCCACGCCTTCGGGGACTTCGCGCGCAACGACTACGCGGTGGACGTGGAGGTGCCGGACGACCGGGGGCGGCTCCAGCCGGCCCGCGTGCCGCGCTTCCACGACGGCTTCGCCGCGGGAGGCGCCGGGCTGGAGCTGGGCGTCGTCGACAAGCCCTTCGCGGAGCGCCTGTCGCTGCGCGCGTTCGGGTCGCGCTACCGCAAGGAGCTCCAGCACAACGTGGTGATGACGGTGCCCTACGGAGAGGCGCTCTCCTCCGAATCAAGCTATGGCGCGCTGGCCACCTGGGCCCGGGGCGGGCTGTTGTCCGGGAGGCTGCGGCTGGAGGCCGTGGGCGGCTACAGCCGCCGGGACACCGACTTCCGCGACACGTCGCTGTTCGTCTACGACTGGTACGGCACCCCGGTCACCGAGCGCCGCCAGCCGGGCGAGCTGGGCGCCACGCCCACGGACCAGACGCTCTGGCAGCACAGCGCCCTGGCGCGTCTTCACGCGGGCTACGAGCTGTCGGAGTCACAGCGCCTGCGCTTCACGCTGGCGCCCACCTTCGTGAGCCGCCAGGGGCAGGACCGGCTCAAGCAGGACACCGGGCAGAGGGATCCGCTCGACGCGCGCAGGAACCTGCTCACGCTGGTGGGCGGCCTGGAGCACGAGGCCATGCTGGCGGACGGGCTGCTCAAGAACGTGGCCTTCGTGAAGGGCTACGTGATGCGCTCCGCGTCGGAGGAGGTGCTCGCCGCCGGCGACGTCTTGCGCCGCGACCAGGCCAGCGAACGGTTGGGCGTGGGCGACGGCCTGCGGCTGTTCCTGCCGCACGGGCTGCTGGCCAAGGCGTCCTACGAATACACCACGCGCCTGCCCGGCCCGGACGAGCTGTTCGGTGACGGCGTCCTGGTGGCCGCGAACCTGGCGCTGCGGCCCGAGGCCAGCCACAACGCGAACCTGGAGCTGGCGCTGGAGGACCTGGGCACCGGGCTGGGCCACTTCCGCGGCAGCGTGGGCGGCTTCGCCCGCTTCGCGGATCAGCTCATCGTTCTGTTGGGCAACGACACCACCCTCAGCTACGAGAACGTCTACGCGGCGCGCTCGCTGGGCGTGGAGGCGTCCGCGGGGTGGACGGTGCCGGGGGACTGGCTGTCGCTGGACGCCAACGCGACCTGGCAGGACTTCCGCAACGCGGGCGGCGCGGGCGCCTTCGCGGCCTTCGACGGCGACCGCATCCCCAACCGCCCGTGGCTCTTCGCCAACGCGTCGGCGCGGCTCCAGCGGCGCGCGCTGTTCAAGCCCACCGACGTCGCGTCCCTGGGCTTCACCTCGCGCTACGTGCACGGGTTCTTCCGGGGCTGGGAGAGCCAGGGCCTGCGCCAGTACAAGCAGGAGGTGGACGCGCAGCTCGTCCACTCCCTGGCGCTCTCCTACGTGCGCGAGGGCTCCCCCCGCCTGGGCGGGACGCTGGAGGTGCTCAACCTCACGAACGCGAAGGCCTACGACTTCTTCGGCGTGCAGCGGCCGGGCCGCTTCCTGTCCGTCAAGCTGACGGCGGACTTCTGAGGAAGCGGCCCGCTCCCCCGCGCGGCGTCAGTCCTGTGCGAGCGGGTTGGGCAGCGTCCCGTTCGGGTACAGCGCGTGGCGCAGGGCCCGGTCGGTGTAGCGGGTGACGACGATGCGGTCCCGGTTGAGCGCGTAGCGCGGGATGCGCGGCACCAGCAGGTCGTACTCGGCGAAGCGCTCGCGCAGCTCCGGGTTCTTCTGGTGGAAGGCCAGGATGGTCCTGCGCACCTGGCGCCAGAAGGCCTGCTCCGGCACGCCCAGCTGCTCCTCGCACAGCGGCGCCAGGTAGCGGAAATGGCCCACGAAGATCTGATCCACCACGTGCTGGCGGATGACCGACGGGTGCTTGCGCGGCAGCACGTGGTCATGGCCGTCCGGCTCCGGGCCGCGCTCCGGCACGTCCGTGAAGGACACGCACACGTCGTCCACGAAGTCCTTCAGGTACAGCCGGCGGGGCACGTCGTCGCCGTCGAAGCCCAAGAGCGTGTTCTGCCCGTGCGGGTTGAAGGTGATGCCGTAGCGATACAGCACGTGCATGATGGGGATGAGCAGCGTGTCGAACAGCTGCTGCAGCCACGCTTCCGCGCCCAGGCCCGACGCGCGCACCAGCTCCGCGACGAACGCCGTGCCCTGGTTGTCCACGTGCAAGAGCGACGCGAAGGTGCGCACGCGCTCGGAGGCGTCCTGCCTCGCGGCGACGGGCTCGCGCCAGATGCAGCCCAGCGTCTCCAGGTGCTGGTAGGGCACCTCCGCCACCTTGGAGAGGTACGGGTGGCGCACCGTCACGGAGGCCACCTCGCCCAGGAACACCGTGCGGCAGGTGTCCGTGAGGAAGGGGTCGCTGTCCAGAAGGCACTTGAGCCACTGCGTGACGACGGGCGCGCCCAGCGTGCAGTGCGGGGGGATGCCGCGCCACACCAGCGTGTTGAGGATGCGCAGCGGCAGCTTCACGTCATAGCGGCCCGGCGTGGTGATGTTGGCCATGGTGCGGATGGACTGGCCGGGCAGGTACTCGTCCGGGCTCTCGCCCAGGGGCACGATGCGCCGCTGCGCCACGTCCGCCGCGTGCAGCACCTGCACCGCGTGCTCCCACTGCCACGGGTGCACGGGCATCCACACGAAGGCGTCCGGCTTGAGGTCCAGCGAGGTGAGGACGCGGGTGAAGCGGGCGCGCGTCGCCGCGTCCAGCTCGCGCTCCAGGATGGCCTGCTCGGACAGCTCCGACGTGCCGCGGAACTCCGCCAGCCCCCGGTGCACCGCCACCCACCGCAGCCGCACCGGTTGGCGCGCCTCCGGGGCGTAGCGGCGCACGTCGGACGCGGAGAAGCCCACGCGGCCCTTGTTCGCCACCAGCCAGTTGTGCCCCGTCATGTGGCACTCCAGCTCGGTGTGGCCCAGCCCGCGCATCTGGGCGGCGGTGTGGCCGCCGTGCGTGAGGCGGGCCGCGTCCACCGCCAGCGTGGAGGACAGCTCGTTGAAGTAGGTGGCCAGCGTGGACGCGTCGGTGTTCAGCGTGGACGCGGCGTCCGCGAGGAACTGGAGCGCGTCCCAGGCGGGCTCCGCGATGCTGTTGCCCAGCATGCCGGTGGCGCTGCGGGTGATGGACGCGGGGTCCACCTTCATCCAGCCGAAGGCGCCCGGCCGTGCGCGGAACTGGTAGGACGTGCCGCTGCCCAGGTCCACGCGGTAGCGGCCCTCGCCGCCGTCCTCGATGGGCTTGAGCATCTCCTCGAAGCTCCATTCGCCCAGGGCCTTGGCCAGCAGCCGCCGGCTGGCCTCGCGCCAGTCGGCGGGGCTCACGTCGGACAGGGCGGGCACCGGGTGTTCACCGGTCCCGGTGGACGCGCCGGGGACCGCCGCGTTGGAGGCCGCCGCTAGGTGCGCGGGGGCGACGGGGGACTCGAGGTTCGTGGTTTCGTTACGGGGGTTCACGGGGACTCCTTCAAGGAAAGGGAGGGGGCTCCGACGGCCGGGCGCGAGGCCCGGGGCGCGGAGCGGGAGAGGACGGCAAGGGCGATGACGGCGCCGCCCAGGCACACCGCGGCGGCGGACAGGCACACGGCCAGGTACGCGGCGCCGAAGGCCGAGGTGGCCAGCGGCAACAGGGACGACTCCACGGCGCTGAACTGCCCGGTCTCCACCGCCGTGCGCGTGTGCCGGGCCACGTCGGCCGGCAGCGACGCCTGGGACAGCGCCGCGCCGAGCCGCGACGAGAACACGGCGCCGAAGACGGCCACCCCCGTGGCGGTGCCCAGGGGGTAGCAGGCGTTGGTCAGTCCAGAGGCCATGCCCGCGCGCTCCGGGGGCACCACGCTCACCGCCACGCCCATCAGCGGCGGGAAGAGGACGGCGCCACCGGTGCCCATCAGGATGAGCCCCAGGAAGTTCACCCACGGCGAGGCCTGGGCGGCTCCCAGCGCCAGGAAGGCCAGCCCCGCGCCCTGGAAGACGAAGCCGCTGGCCACCAGCGTGGACGCCTTGAAGCGCGCCTGGATGCGCGCCATGAACATGCCCACGACGAGCAGGCTGCCCGTCAGCGGCAGCAGCCGCAGGCCCACCACCAGGGGCGAACCGTCCGCCGCGCGCTGCAACCACAGCGTGGTGAAGACGAGCACGCCCAGGCTGGACATGCGCGCCAGGAACCCGAGCACCGCCGCGCCCGACAGCTCCGGGATGCGCAGCAGCTCCAGGTCCAGCATGGCGCCGGGGCGGCGCTGGCTGGCGATGAGCGCCACCAGGAACACCCCGCCCGCGCACGCCGGCACCCACACGTGCGCGGAGCCCCAGCCGGCGTCCGGCCCCATCATCAGGGGGTAGTGCAGGGACAGCAGCACGCCGATGGCGAGCAGCGCCCCCAGCAGGTCCAGGCTGCGGTGGGTGTCCTTCGGCGTGAGCGCGGGCATCCGGGTCAGCGCGCCCGCCACCACCCAGAGGCCGATGGGGACGTTGACCAGGAAGATCCACCGCCAGCCCACCAGCTCCACCAGCACGCCGCCCACCACGGGCCCGAGCGCGCCCGCGGCGGAGGCGATGGCCGCGTACGTGGCGATGGCGCGCTGACGCTCCGCGCCCTCGTACACGGCGGCGAGCAGCGCCAGCGCGGGCGCGAACATCATGGAGCCGCCCAGGCCCTGGGCGACGCGGGCGGCCACCAGCGTGCCCGCGTCGGGGGCCAGGCCGCACAGCACGGAGGCGACGGTGAACAGGGCGGTGCCTGCGACGAAGACGCTCCGCCGGCCCACGCGGTCGGACAGCGCGCCCGCGGTGAGCAGCAGCGCGCCGAACGCGAGCGAATACGCGGACACCGTCCACTGCACCTGGTTCAGCCCGGCCTTCAAGTCCGCGGCGATGGCCGCCAGCGCGACGTTGACCACCGTCACGTCCAGCGTCATCACCACGCCCCCCGCGCTCACCAGCGCGAACGTCCACCGCGCGGCGCGGCGGGCCTCCGCGCTGGCGCGCGCGGCCGACTCCGTCTCCGGGGCCAGGGCTTGCTGCGAGCGCGTGCTCATGAAGCCTCCGACAGGCGCGGGCCGACCGGCCGGGGCGGCTCGCCCAGCACCACCGGGTGCGCGTGCGGCACCTGGGGCCTGTCCACGGAGTGGGCCTCGTCTCCGGAGCGCTCCGGGACGCCGAATCTGGAGAAGGCCGTGCGCCGCGGCAGCCGGAAGATTTCGCGCCCCAGCAGGGTGTTGAGGATGGTGGCGTTGCGGAACGCGGAGATGCCCAGGTCCGGCGCGGCCACGCCGTGGCTGTGCAGGTCGGCGTGGGTGACGAAGACGCGGCCCTGGATTTCGGGAGCGAGCTCCACGGAGTAGTCCAGGCGGACGCGGTAGCGGCCCTGGTCGTCCCAGCGCAGCTGCCGCTCCATGGGCTCGAGGAACCCGGGCGAGCGCTGCTTGTAGCCGGTGGCCGCGACGACCAGCGCCGTCGTGTGCTCGAACGTCTCGCCGGTGTCCAGGTGCCGGCACTGGAGCACCACGTCCCCGGCGGGGCTCACGGACGCGTCCTCCACCGCCACGCTGGAGCGCAGCTCCACCGGAGCCAGGCCCTGCTCCAGCTCCCGCCGGTACAGCACGTCGTGCAGCTGCTCCAGGGTCTCCGTGGAGATGCCCTTGTAGTGCCGCCACTGCTCGGCGACGAGCCGGTCCTTGGTGGGCTGGGGCAGCGCGTGGAAGTACCGGACGTAGGCCGGCGTGGTCATCTCCAGCGTCAGCTTGGTGTAGTCCAGCGGCGCGAAGGACACCGTGCGCGTGAGCCAGCTCACCGCGGCGCCGCCCGCCAGGTTGCGCTGGAGCAGGTGCAGGGCCACCTCCGCGCCGGACTGCCCGGAGCCCACCACCGTCACCCGGCGCGCGGCCTCCACGTCCCGCTGACGGTGCAGGTAGTGGCCGGTATGCACCACGCGGCCCTCCGGCAGCGACGCCAGCGCGCGGGGCAGTGCCGGCTCCGTGCCGATGCCGATGACGACGTCGCGCGCCAGCATCGTCACGCGCTCGCCCTCCCCGCGCCGCACGTGCAGCACGAAGCGCTGGCGCCCGGCGTCCCAGTCCATGGACTCCACGCGGTGCGAGAAGCGCACGGACGGCAGCTTCGTCACGGCCCAGCGCAGGTAGTCCTCGTATTCGCGCCGCGTCGGGTGGAAGCGCTCGCGGATGTAGAACGGGTAGAGCCGGTCCTTCTCACCCAGGTACGCGAGGAACGACAGCGGGTGCGTGGGGTCGATGAGGCTGACCAGGTCCGCCAGGAAGCTGAGCTGGAGCAGGGCCTCGTCGAACATCAGTCCCGGGTGCCAGTGCAGGCCCGGCTGGGCCTCCAGCACCACCAGGTCCAGGCCCTCCACGCGCGAGGCGAGCGCCGCCAGGCCCAGGTTGAAGGGGCCACAGCCAATGGCCACCACGTCGTGTTCGGAAGCGGTTTCAGCGGTCAGGGGATTCATGGAAGGTCTTTCTCGGAGCGGGGGTAGACGAACAACGTCGCCGCCTTGTCCGGCAGGGAGATGGCGCCAACGGCCCGGAAGCCGGCGGCGGAGAAGGCGCGCAGCGAGGGCGCGTTGCGTGAGTCCGGTTCGGCCACCACCCGGGTGCAGGCGGGGTCCGCGGCGAGCAGCCCCTCCGCCACCGCGTGCAACAGCGAGCGGCCCAGGCCGCGCCCGGTGCCGCCCAATTCGCCAATGGCCACGTGGACCCCCAGGTCGTGGGGCCGCTGCGCGTAGTGCCCGGCCAGCCGGTCGCGCACCACGCGGTAGATTTCCAGGTACGCGAGCGGAACGCCGTCCCGTTCGAGCATGCACGGCAGCGAATGCGTTCCCGCCAGCTGCCGCTCCAGCTCCGCGCGCCAGCGGTCCTCCGGCCAGGCCTGCTTCCAGAACTCGGCCACGTGCGGCGCGTGCATCCACCGCACCAGGCGCTCCAGGTCCTCGGAGACGCTCGCGGGCCTGAGCAGCCACGGGGCGGGGAGCTGGGGCAGCGGGGGCGCGGGCACGTCCGCGTCCGGCGTCAGGGCCTGTGCGAGCGCGCTCATCGCCGGGCCTCGCGCAGGGGGTTGGGCGCGTCGAGGTAGACGGACTGCGCGTCCAGCGGCGCGAGCACCTCGTCGATACCGTGCAGCCGGGTGAGCAGGTTGCTCTTGGTGGGGAGGATGTCCGCCTCCAGCCACCGGCGCGCCAGCCGGTCCCCCGTGGGGCCCGCGGCGGCCAGCGACGGCAGGGCCTCACGCAGCCGGCCCGCCATCACCCCGAGCAGCCGGCGCTCGTCGCCCAGCCCTTCGGAGCCCAGGCAGCCCACGACCGCGAGGGCCTGGTTGCGCAGGAGGTAGTAGGAGAGCCGCTCGTCGACGAGGGCGTCGTCCACCACGGCCAGCGTGGAGGCCTCCACGCCCAGCAGCCCGAGCAGCCGGGGCAGGTGGGACGAGGCCAGGTAGTAGCCCTGGTTGTCGCGGAACGCGGAGCCCACGACGTGGCCCCGGGCATCCAACTGGACCAGCGTGTTCTGCTGGTGCGCCTCCAGTCCGATGCCGGTGGACGCGTACAGGTGCAGCATGGGGACCAGCACGTGGTCCGTGTAGTCGGCCACCCACGCTTCCGCGGCGCCCGGGCCCAGCGCGGCCACCAGCGTGCCCAGCATGCTGCGCCCCAGGCCCGGGCGCGGCGCCACCAGGCCCACGAGGCAGCGCAGGTCCGCGACGCGCGACGGCACCTCGCGCACCGCCACGTCCAGGCCCGTCACCTCCGGCCCTCCGGGCCGCGACGGCTCGTCCACCGCCAGCCAGGACGGGTCCTTCACGATGGAGAAGGACGGGTGCGCGGCGGTGGTGGCGCTCGCGTAGCCCGCGTCCAGCAGCCGGTGGATCTCCAGGCCGCGGCGCAGCTCCGTGCGGGTGGACTCCCGGCGGGAGTTGGTCAGCCGCAGGCCCAGCGACAGCTTCAGCATCACCGGCATGTCCGGGCGGTAGACGGTGCGCACGCTCGACGTGGCCCACCAGCGCGGCCCCAGCTCGCCCAGCGGCGTCAGCAGGCCCGCTTCAATGAGCGCCGCGATGCGCGGCCGGCGGAGCACGTCCCGGGCCTGCCACGGGTGGGCGGGCACCAGCACGCGGCCGTCGTTCCGGGGCCGCTCCGCCAGGTCCGCCATCAGCGCCACCATGTCCCGCCCCGACAGCGACGGCGCGCCCGCCACCGCGTCGTGGGACACCACGGATGGATCCGCGGCGAACCAGTGCAGCCGGAACGAGCCCCGGAGCTCCGGGGAGAAGTCCGCGCTGTCCGTGGAGGACAGCCCGTCCCGGCTCTTGGGGGCCGGGTGGTGCAGGTGGCCCAGCAGCAGCGCCTGCTCCGCGTCCAGGAAGCCGTCCACTCCGGCCGGCGGCTGGGGCCGGGCGCGGCGGTGGCCCACGAAGTCCGTCACCCGGCGCACGGACTCGGCCGTGCGCTCCACCAGGTCCGCGACCTGGCCCGCGGGGACGCCACCCCGGCGGGCGGCGCCACCGCGCAGCGCGGCCTCGTGCGCCACCAGCGCCACGGCGAGCACGGGGTCCGCCCGTGTCGCGCCGCCCGGTCCTTCCAGGGACACCGGCCCGAAGCGGTGCCAGCCGCTCGGGGAGCAGTGGGTCACCTCGGTGGTGAGCGCGAGCCCCGACCCGGGCAGGGACACGCGCAGCGGCCCCGGGTGCACGGGGGTATGGGTCTCCAGGAGCCAGCAGCGCAGCAGCGCCTCCAGGTGGGCGTGCTCCGCGGACAGGCGCGCGTCCGCGTGCTCCAGCGGATCCACGGCGGGGGAGGGCGTCAGGGCAAGGGCGGTGCTCATGCGGCCCCCTTCTGGAAGCGCGGCGACAGGGCGCGGCCGGCTTCGAGGACGGTGTGCACGAGGGCGTCGATGTCCTCGGGCGTGGTGGTGGGGTTGAGGAGGGTGAACTTCAGGCAGACACGCTCCGGTGAGCCCGGCCCGTCCAGGCGGACGGCGGTGCGGCCGATGAGCGCGGCCCCGGTCTCCAGGAGGCGGCGGCGCAGGGCGCCGTTGATTTCGTCCTCGCGGGAAGGGGCTTCGGGGACGCGGTAGCGGAAGACGACGGTGGTCAGCTCGGCGGGGGCCACCAGCTCCAGCTCCGGCTCCGCCAGGATGCGCTGCTCGGCGTGGCGGGCCAGGTCGTGGCAGGTGTCCACCATGTCGCCCAGGCCCCGGCGCCCGTGCGCCAGCAGCGTGGCGGCGACCTTCACCGCGTCCGGCCGGCGCGTCGTCTGGAGGCTGCGGCCCAGCAGGCCGTCATAGCCCGCCTCCGAGTCGTCCTCCGGGTTGAGGTAGGCGACCTGCCGGTCCAGCGCGGCGAAGGCGCTGGCGTCGGAGACCAGCAGCACGCTGGTGGCGGCGGGCTGCCAGCCCAGCTTGTGCAGGTCCAGGGTGATGGAGTCCGCCCGCGAGACGCCGTCCAGCCGGCCCTTGAGCCGCTCGGAGAACAGCGCGCCGAAGCCGTAGGCCGCGTCCACGTGCAGCCAGACGCCGTGCTCGGCGGCGATGTCCGCGATGGCATGCAGCGGATCCACGCTGCCGAAGTCCGTGGTGCCCGCCGTGGCCACGATGGCCAGCGGGGTGTGCTCCGGCGGCAGCTCCCGGAGGAGGGCCGCCAGCGCGTCCGGGCGGATGCACCGGCGCGAGTCCGTGGGCACCGGCCGCACGGCGTTCTCGCCCAGCCCCAGGGCCGCGCAGGCCCGGTGCACGGAGAAGTGCGCCAGCTCCGAGCACAGCACCACCGGGCCCGGGAGCGCGGCCACGCCCTGCCGGCGCGTGTCGATGCCCCGGCGCAGCGCCGCCGCGTCCCGGGCCAGCATCAGGCCCATCAGGTTGGACATGGAGCCGCCCGGGGTGAGCACCCCGTCCGCCCGAGCCGAGAGCCCGGCCAGCTCCAGGAGGCCCTGGATCAGCCAGCGCTCGATGGCGATGGCGGAGGGCCCGGAGTCATAGGTGTCCAGCGACGCGTTGCTCGCGCTGGCCAGCGCGTCGGCGGCCACCGCGACCGCCAGCGGGGGCGGTTGCAGGTGCGCCACCGCGTGCGGGTGCGACAGGTGCAGCCCGTACTCCACCAGCACCCGCCCCAGCCGGGACAGGGCCGCCTCCACGCCCATGCCTTCCTCGGGAATGCCGTCCCCGCCCAGCGCCGCCCGGGCGGCGGCGAGCACGTCCTCCGGAGTCCCGGCGCGCAAGGGGCCCGAGGGCCACCGCGCGACGGCCAGCGCGCTGCCCACTGCGCCCGTCAGGGCCGCCGTCACCGCGGCCAGGCCCTCTCGGGACCCCGCCAGCACCGACGACGGGCGCCGCGGCCAGCGAGGAGGCATGTCTGCTCCTCGCGTTCCCTGCTCAGTCTCTGTCTGCATGGTTTTACTGTCTCCAGTCTTGGTTTGGATGATGCGTATTGCCGCCAGCGCATGGACATGCGCCGGGTGGGGGAGGGGCTGGAATCACGTCTTGGAAAAGCCGCGGCACACCGCGGTCGTGGTCTGGCTCGCCATGGCCAGACATGGATGTCTGGATACACTCCGGCCATGCGGGGCGGACGGTGTCGCCACGGTGGGGATGAATCAGCGGAGCGCTGCTGGTGTATGGGGATGGGTTCCTGGCGCGCGCAAAACCGCGTCAGCCCACCCGGTCTGGGAGGAGGATGAGAGTCTTTGGGTTGTCACCGCACGTGCCGACCCGTCACGGGAGACGAGGGGCACCCTGGAGCAGCGTTGGCTTTGGAGCAGACAGGCAACGGCATCCGCCCGCTGTCTGGAGGCGGAGCCTCCGGACGCGCCGCGCACGGATGTGTCGCGATTTCATTCGCTTGTGAATTTGATGATGATTCTCAAATTCATGTTCTGGATGGGGCTGGAGTATCCGGATGCTTCAATGCTTGTCAACAAGATGTTTTCTGGGATTTGTCTTCTTACGCCGATACCTGGATGTTGCGTATGGGATGGGCTGCGCGGGCTCCGGGGTGGCTTTCACACGCACCGTGAGCCGGCTGGGATGACAGGCATGTCTGTATCGAGATGTTGTGTTTGAAGATGCTCCACCCACGGGGTGACGCCGACCCGGAGCGAAATGGGCGCAAGGCGGGTACACGGGCAGCCGAGGGGGCACACGGCCTGTGTCCCGGCCGCCGGCCTGGCCAACGGGGCTGTAGCGCCGGTGAGCAACGAAATCCCGGTGCCGGACGCACTGCAATTTCGGTGGTCCGCTATTATCGCCAGTCCATGTCGGATGAACTGATGGGGCGTCAGCCAGGAGTCGCGCAGGACGCTCGGGAACTGGTCGAGCTGGCCGCCACCGAAGAAGGGGTGGGCGAACTGCTGCGTCGTGGGCTGGACTGGCTCACGCGCGTGGTGCCCTTCGACCTGGCCACGCTGTTCCTCCTCAAGGAGGGACGGCTGGAGGCGGTGGCGGCGCGCGGCCCGCTCGCGAACCAGGCGGTGCGCAAGCATTCCCTGCAGCTGGCGGACTTTCCGTCCCTGAAGCAGGCGCTGGAGACGCGGCGCGCGCGGGCCTTCACGGAGGAGGACCACTCGCACGGGGACGGCGACCCGTTCGACGGGGTGCTGGACCTGCCCGCGGGGCACTCATGCATGGTGGTGCCGCTGTGCGCGGGGGAGCGCTGCTACGGCGTGCTGACGCTGGACCGCGTGCAGTGTGAGACGTACGCGCAGCCGGTGGTGGACCTGGTGGAGGTCTACGGCCAGATGCTGGCCACGGCACTCCAGGGCGCGGAGCAGCGCGCGACGGCGGAGCGGCTGCACCGCCAGGACCACGAGCACGCGAAGCTGTTGGAGTCGCAGCTGGGCGGGGACTCCGAAGGCATCCTGGAGACGTCCTTGAGTCCGGTGATGCGCGACCTGTCCCGCCGCGCGCGGCAGGTGGCGGAGACGGACACGCCGGTGCTGATTACCGGAGAGACGGGCACGGGCAAGGAGCGGCTGGCGCGGGCCATCCACCGCTGGAGCGCGCGGGCGGATCAGCCCTTCGTGTCGCTCAACTGCGCGGCCATTCCCGCGGGCCTGCTGGAGAGCGAGCTGTTCGGCCACGTGAAGGGGGCCTTCACCGGCGCGAACCGCGACCGGGCGGGCCGCTTCCAGATGGCGCACGGAGGCACGCTGCTGCTGGATGAGATTGGCGAGCTGCCGGTGGAGCTGCAGGCGAAGCTGTTGCGCGCGCTCCAGGAGAAGGCGTTCGAGCCGGTGGGCAGCGACAAGACGGTGCGGGCGGACGTGCGCATCCTCGCGGCGACGCACGTGGACCTGCACCAGGCCATCGCGCAGAAGCGCTTCCGCGAGGACCTCTTCTACCGTCTGAGCGTCTTCCCCTTGAGGCTGCCGCCCCTGCGCGAGCGGCGCGAGGACCTGCCGCAGCTCACCGTGTTCCTCCTGGAGGAGCAGGCGAAGCGCACGGGCCGGCGGGGCATGCGGGTGTCGGCGTCAGGGCTGACGCGGCTGGCGTCCTACGACTGGCCGGGCAACCTGCGCGAGCTGGCGAACGCGCTGGAGCGCGCCACCATCCTCACGCGCGGGCAGGAGCTGACGGCGCAGTCCTTTGACCTGCCGACTGGTGAGCGCGCGCGGGAGGTGTCGGGCCCGGTGACGGTGGAGGAGACCCCGGCGCCGCTGCCCGCGGGGGCGAAGGTGCCCACGCTGGCGGCGGTGCAGCGTGAGCACATCCTGCGGGTGCTCACGCTCACCCGGGGCCGCGTCTACGGTGAAGGCGGCGCGGCGGCGCTCTTGGGGCTCAAGCCGTCCACGCTGCAGAGCCGGATGAAGAAGCTGGGCATCGAGCGGCTGGAGGGCTTCACCGCCGCCGAGGACGCGTGATGCGAGGTCAGTGCCAGCGGCTGTCCTCGCGGGCCTCACGGCGGTCCTCGCGCGTCTCCTGACGGTTCTGCGCCGTCTCGGTGCGGGCGAGCTGGACCAGGTCGGCGATGAGCATGCGCTTGCGCGAGAGGCTGCCGCTGTCCATCCGGCCGTAGAGGTTGTTGAGCTCCTGGGAGATGGAGCGAGTCTGCCGCAGGGCGCGGGACTCCTGGCGGGCGTCGCGCACGTCATCGCGGTGGTCCTGGCGGGCGTCGCGGCGGTTGTCGTCGTAGCGCGCCTCGCGGGCGCTGGAGCGTGCCTCCTGCTTGTCCTGGGCCAGCTCGCGGCGGGTCTCGTTCAGCTCCGACGCCACGTAGCGGCGCACGTCCTCTTCCACCTGGAGCAGGTCGCGGCGCGCCGCGCGGCCACGGGCGGAGTCGTACCGGGAGAGCAGCGACTCCACCTGCCGCAGGTCGTAATGGTCATCCCGGGTCTCGCGCGCGTCCTGCCTCAGCTCCTGGCGGTCACGGGTCTGCTCGCCGTGGTTGTTGCCGCGGGGACCGCCTGCGTGAGCCAGGGCCGGGAGGGACAGCGCCATCGTTGCCAGCAGCCACTTCGACATGGGGGGCTCCATCAAGTGCGTCGGATGCCCTGATGGACGCAGCGGGCCGCCGCGAATTCACGGCGGCGGACATTCCCCCATGGGTGGGCGCGGGGCCTACGACACCGCGGGTGCGACCGGGCGCGGCTTGGAGGGCGCCACGGGATAGTGGGCTTCCTTGCCGAAGGGCTGGTCGAAGAGGTGCGGATCCGACTGGCGCGAGCGGAAGAGGTCCACGATGTAGTTCATCCGCTGGTCCAGCTTGCTCCAGTCCTTCGCGGCGGTGCCGGTGAGGCTGTCGGGCGTCTTGTCCAGGCGGCCCAGCAGCTCCTTCAGCTTCGGGTCCTCGATGGTGCGCAGGTGCGGCGGGAAGAGCGTGGACTCCATGCCGGCGGGGGGCGGCAGATCATTGCCCAGCTTCAGCGCGCCGCCGGGCACCGCGAGCTTCATCATGTGCTCGGTGGCGATGCCCCGGAACACGCCGGCCAGCTTGTCCACCAGCGGGTTGACGACGAGGTCCACCGCGCCCGTCTTGATGGCGGCCTTGGCGGCGAGGTTGGCGGGGAAGGGCAGGGCGTTGGCGCCCGCCTCGATGCTCTTCTTGAGGATGTTGGCGAAGACCTCCTTCACCGGGGCGTTGAGCGCCTTCTCCACGAAGGACTGGAGCTGGGTCTGCTCGTGCAGGCCCACGGTGTCGTTGGCCCGGAGCATCAGCTCGGCCTTCTTGTTCGGGTCCTTCTCGAACATGGCCTGCGCGTAGGTGCCGAAGGCCTCCTTGAGCAGCGGCTTGTCCGAGGGGAAGCCGGCCAGGTACTGCTGGAGCTTCGCGGGGTCCAGCTGGGTGTCACCCTGGAAGGTCTCCACGAAGCGGGCGAACTCGTGGCCCACCTCGCGGAAGACGAACTGGTTGCCGTCGCCAATGGCCTTGCTGACGGTGTTGAGCGCGTCCGCGCCGGCCTTGGCGATGTCGCCGGTGGGCATGGCGGGCAGGCCCAGCTTGCGCAGCAGGTCGTCCACCTTGGACATGGCCTCGCCCATGGCGCCGCCGCCCTTGAGGACGTCCACGAAGGCCTTGGGCATGTCCTCCTGGCGGATGCTCACGCCGGCCTGCTTCGAGGCCCAGGTGGCGAAGGTGGACCAGTTGGCGTTCTCCTTGCCCAGGAGCGTGCCCATGGCGTCGGACAGGTCGTGGTAGCCCTGGGTGATGGCCAGGTTGCGCGCGACGGGGTCCTGCATCGCGGCGATGTTCGCCACGTCCGCGGCGGTGGGGTAGCTGCCCGGCGTGGGGCGCGGGCCGCCCTGCTGGGGGGCCGCGGCGGGGGTGGACAGGGCCACCGGGGCCTTCTTGGCCTTGGACGACTCGAAGAGGGACGCGCCCTGGTTGGCGCCGGGCTTCACCTCGTTGCGGGGGCGCGGCGGGAGGGCCGGCTCCGGCGGGCGGGGCGTGGTGGTGGGGCGCGGGCCAATCTTCGGAGGAGTCATGCCTCCAGTATCGGCCGGGCCGGGTCCGAAGTTGCCCTGGTGGGCCGGGCGGGGTGGGTCCTCCAGGCGTCGCGAGCGACCTCCAGGGTCACGGCCTGGAAGCGCACCGGGGCGCCCGGACGGCGGGCCCCCAGGCGGCCCCAGTCCGCGCGGATGACCGCGGCGATGAGGGGGTAGCCCCCGGTGGTGGGGTGGTCCGGGCCCATCACGATGGGCGTGCCGGAGAGGGTGACCTGGATGGCGCCGCGCACCATGGGACGGCAGGTGCCCCCGCCCTCGTCTCCATGCTGCACGGGAGGTCCGTCCATCCGCTGGCCCACGCGGTCGCTGGAGGGCGACACGGTGAAGGTGCTGCCCAGGAGGAGCGCCATGGCCGCGTCGCTGAATCGGGAGGCATCCGGGCCCAGGAGCACGCGCAGCGGGGCGGCGGGGTCCAGGGCTTCCGTGAGACGTGTCAGGTCGGCTGCGGAAGGAGTGGCAAGCGGCGTGGCGGAAGGTCCCAGCGGGAGCCGGTCGCCGGTGCGCAGGGGACGGCCTTCCCAGCCGCCCATGCGGGCCACCCACAGCGTGCCCTGGCCTCCGAGGACTTCAGGCACGGCGAGCGCGCCGTCCACGGCCACGTAGCGCACGGCATGCCGGGTGGGCGCGGGCACGGTGAGCGTGGCGCCGTCCGCGAGGACGCTGGGGGCTTCGCCATCCACGGACACGCGCACGTCGCGGCCCTGGGCGCGCAGCTCCAGCCGGCCGAAGGCCTCCAGCGCCGCGGCGCCAGGAGCGTTGCCCACCGCGCGGTTCGCCGCGACGAGCAGCTCCGGCACCCACGCGCCGCCGGGCGGCACGCCGTGATGCATGACGCCGGGCCGTCCACCGTCCTGCACGGTAGCGGGGGCGCCCAGGCCGACGATCTCGATACAGGCGCTCATGCTTCTTCACTCCGCGCGGTCATGCCAAGGCCCTGTCCCTGTGGATGAGAAGGCGAGAGGCGTTGATGGCTCCCTGGCGGCGGCACACCGCACGAACCTGTCCGACAGTCGGACAAGTTTCGAAGCCCGCGCCTCCGCCTCGGCACCTGCCGTGGATGAGGAGGCCCCTTTCCAGCCGGGCAGCGGAAACCTGTCCGACAGTCGGACAGGTTGGAGGCCGGGTCGGGCGGACCGCCGTCATGTCTCCACCCGCTCGAAGCGCACGCGGGCTCCCAGTTGGAGCTCCGTGCCGCGCTTGGGGTCGAAGGCGGTGAAGTCCAGCGCGGTGCCCACCAGGTTCCAGCCTCCTGGCGACGCGAACGGATACACGCCCGTGCGCGTCCCGGCGATGCCCACCGCGAGCGCTGGCACCCGCGTGCGCGGCACCGGCAGCCGGGGACACGCGATGCTCGGATCCACGTCCCCCAGGTACGCGAAGCCCGGCAGGAAGCCCACGCAGCGCACCCTGTACTCGCGTGCCGTGTGCCGCCGCACCACTTCCTCCACCGACAGGCCCGCGTGCCCGGCCACCTTCGCCAGGTCCTCGCCGTCGTAGCGCACGCGGATGCGGATGAGCGGATGCTCCACGTGCGTGACCGGTGCCACGCGCAGCCGCGTCAGCACGAGCGCCGGGGACTCGGGCGGTGTCTCCGGGTCGAAGTACACGCAGGCGTGGGACTCGGTAATGACCGCGTCGCGCACGCCCGGCAGCGCGGACAGGGCTTCGCGCGCCAGGCCCCGGTCCACCGACTCCGGCAGCACAAGCCGCAGCGCGCTGTCCCCCAGTGGCTCCGGCGGCTGCTCCAGCGCGTCCAGCATCGCGCGCACCTCGCGGGCCAGCACCACCGCGCCCGGCGTGTCGCCGTGCACGCAAAGCGTGTCCACCGTGCCTCCCGTGGCCAGCCGCACCGTGTTCTCGCGCGCCTGCCCCACGTCCGTCAGCACCGCGCCGGGCTGGCCGCGCGGAATCAATGAACCGTCCGGCAACGTGCCCCGGTCCGCGAAGCCCTCGCGCGCATACCCGAGCCCCGCCGCCCGCGCCGCGTCCCTCAGCGCGCCGGTGCCGGGCCCCACGATCGTGACGTCCGTGCCCAGCGCCTCCACCACGCCGTCCACCACCGCGCGCGCCAGCTCCGGGGACTTGTTGGCCGCGTGGTACAGCGCTCCATGGGGCTTCGCATGCCGCACCGGCACGCCGCGCTCGCGGGCCAGCGTGGCCAGCTGTCCGCACTGTTCCGCCACCTGCGCTCGCAGCACCTCTGGCGCCACGTCCAGCGCCTTGCGCCCGAAGTTCTCCCGGTCCGCGTAGGACGGATGCGCGCCCGCCAGCGTGCCGTGGCGTTCGCACAGCTCCAGCGCCCGCCGCATGGACGCCGCATCCCCCGCGTGGCCTCCGCAGGCGATGTTCGCCAGGTGCGCGAGCGCGTAGAGCTGTTTGTCCTCCCCGGGCAGCTCCCCCAGGTCGATGTTGAGCAGGCACCGCGTCATGGGCTCACGCTACGCGAGCCCCCCACCTCAGCGGTAGGTGATGAGCGCGCGGTGTTCGCCCTCGAAGTGTCCGTGCTCGTTGAGGGTGGACAGATACCGGCCCCGCTCGCTGTAGATGACCTTCGTGACTCCACAGTTCGCCAGCGTCCAGTTCGTCCGGAACGCGTGCTCGTCCGGGATGCCCAGCAGGTCCTGGCTGATGGCCGTGATGGGGCCGCCGGAAGTGAACACCAGCGCCGTCCTGGAGGGCCCCAGCGAAGCCACGAGCGCCGCCAGCGCCTCCAGGCATCGCGCCTTGAACGCGCTCCAGGACTCTTTGTACTCGCTGTCGTGCCCGCCCGCGACCCAGCGCCCCACGGCCTGGGCGAACAGGTCCTGGTACGCGCGGCGAGGGTCCTTCATCGCGGCCAGCTCTTCACGCAGCACGGCGAAGTCCGCGTAGCGCGGCGTGTGCCGGTGCACGACCTCCTCGTGGTCGAACTCGTTGAACCCTACCGTCCTCACGGGCTCCACCTGCTGGCCCAGCGCCTGGAGGCACGCGTCCGCCGTCTCCCGGTGGCGCAGCATGGTGCCTGTCACCACTACGTCCACCTTCGGCAGCCGCGTGCGCAGCGCTCCGCCCAGGACGCGCGCCTGCTGCACGCCCACGTCCGACAGCTTGTCGTAGTCCTTCGCGCCGAAGGACGCCTGTCCGTGACGGATGAAGTAGAGCGCGCCCATCTCAGCCCCCCGCCTTCTTGATGAGCTGCCGGCAGCGGTAGGCCAGGTAGTTGACGATGAGCCAGTAGTTCTTGAACGCCGGGTTGCGCGTCTGCTTGTGGTGGTAGCGGTAGTAGATCTGCTGCGCGATGACCGCGAGCCGGAACACGCCGTAGACCTCGTAGAAGGTCCAGTTGGCGGGCTTCAGGCCGGTGCGCTCCAGGTAGTACGCCACCACCTCCTCGCGCGTGAGCATGCCGGGCAGGTCCGTGGGCTGCCTTCGTGTCATGCGCAGGAAGGCGTCGTCATCCGCCTGGACCCAGTAGGCCAGCGTGTTGCCCAGGTCCATCAGCGGGTCGCCCAGCGTGGCCATCTCCCAGTCCAGCACCCCGATGACCTGCGTGGGGTCCTCCGGCTTGAGCACCACGTTGTCGAAGCGCCAGTCGTTGTGGATGACGCACGTCTTGATGTCCGGTGGGACGTGCGCGGCCAGCCACTCGCGCGTGCGCTCCATCCGGGGCACGTTCCAGGTGAGCGCCTTCTCGTAGCGGTCGGACCAGCCGGAGATCTGCCGCTGCGGATAGCCCGGCCCCTTGCCCAGCGACTGGAGCCCCACCGCCTGCGCGTCCACGCCGTGCAGCGCGATGAGCTGATCCACCACGTTGAGGCACAGCTGGCGCGTGCGGGCCTTGTCCAGGTCCAGCCCCTTGGGCAGGTGCTTGCGCGGGATGAGGCCGGGGATGCGCTCCATCACGTAGAACTCCGCGCCCAGCACGGCCGGGTCCTGGCACAGACCCACCATGGTGGGCACCACCGGATACACGGGCTTGAGCGCCTGCTGCACCGTGTACTCGCGCGACATGTCGTGCGCGGACTTCGCCTTGGTGCCCGAGGGCGGCCTGCGCAGGATGAGGTCGCGGTTCTCGTACTTGAGCCGGTAGGTCCAGTTGGAGGCGCCGCCCGTGTACTGCGTCACCTCCGGCGTGCCCTGGAGCGAGGGCACCTGGGCCTTCAGCCACGCGTCCACCGCGGGCACGTCCAGCGCCTCGCCGGAGCGCACGGCCTTGCCCTCGTCCAGGAGGATGGAGACCGGAGCCGTCATGTTCAACCTCCCTTGCTGAAGCCGCGCTTCGCGAGCTCGATGCGGGTGATGACGCCCTTGTGCACTTCGTCCGGGCCGTCCGCGATGCGCAGGCTGCGTGCCTGGGCGAAGAAGCCCGCCAGCGGCGTGTCGCGCGACACACCCGCGCCGCCGTGCACCTGGATGGCGTCGTCCACCACCTTCTGGAGCACGTTGGGCGCCACGACCTTGATGGCCGAAATCTCCGTCATCGCGCCCAGCGCGCCCACGTCGTCCAGCTTCCACGCCGCGTACAGCGTGAGCAGGCGCGCCTGATCGATGGCGATGCGCGCCTCCGCCACGCGCTCGCGGTTGCCGCCCAGGTTGATGAGCGGCTTGCCGAACGCGGTGCGGCCCATGCCCCGGTCGATCATCAGCTCCAGCGCCCGCTCCGCCGCGCCGATGCAGCGCATGCAGTGGTGGATGCGGCCCGGGCCCAGACGGCCCTGCGCGATTTCAAAGCCCATGCCCGGCCCGGAGATGAGCGCGGACACCGGCAGCCGCACATTCTTGAAGTGCACCTCGCCGTGGCCGTGCGGGGCGTCATGGTCGCCGTACACGGGCAGCATGCGGATGATCTCCACACCCGGCGCGTCCATGGGCACCAGGACCATGGAGTGCTGATGGTGGCGGTCCGCGCCCGCCTGCGACGTGCGGCCCATGAAGATGGCCACCTTCGCGTTGGGGTGGCCCAGGCCACTGGACCACCACTTCTTGCCGTTGAGGACCACGTGGTCGCCGTCCACTTCGGCGGTGGCCTGCATGTTGGTGGCGTCCGACGACGCCGCGTCCGGCTCCGTCATGCAGAACACCGAGCGGATGTCGCCCGCGAGCAGCGGCTTCAACCACTGCTCCTGCTGCTCCGGGGAGCCGTAGCGCCAGAGCACCTCCATGTTGCCGGTGTCCGGGGCGCTGCAGTTGAAGACCTCGGGGGCCATGAAGCTGCGGCCCATCTGCTCCGCGAGCGGCGCGTACTCCAGCGTGCTCAGGCCCGCGCCCAGCTTCGCGTCCGGGAGGAAGAGGTTCCACAGCCCTTCCGCCTTCGCGCGGGCCTTGAGCTCCACCATCACCGGCGGCACCTTCCACTGGCGCCAATCTCCGCCGGCCTCCATCGCGTGCAGGGCCTGGAGGTACTCGGCCTCCACCGGCTCGATGTGGTCAGCCATGAAGCGCTTCACGCGCTCCAGGTATTCGGTCGTCCTGGCGGAAGGCTGGAAGTCCATGCGGGGCATCCTGCGCCCCGCCGGGTTGGCGATGCCACTGAATGTTGAATGTCTGTTCTGGGGCTGGCGCTGGCCTGGCCGCTGCCTTCAGCGGCGGCGCGGGCCCGGCGCCTTGCGCGGCGTACGGAGTGAGCGCGTCCCACGCCGGCCCTGGGCCTTCGGCTTGCGCGCGGGCGCGCGGGGCGGGGCGGGCTGCTCGATGCTCGCGAGCATGATCCGCCGCAGCAGCGCGTACACGGGCAGCGGGTCGAAGCTCTTGTCCAGCTGGTGGTGCAGCGCGAGCCCGTCCACGCACGCCTTGATGATGACCGCGTAGTGCAGGTCCTCGGCGGTGGGCGCCGAGTCGTAGCCCGTGCGCACGTGCGCCACGGTGCGGGCGATCTCCTCGTCGCCCTGGCCCAGGAGCTGCGCGACGGCGGGCGTCAGCTCCCGGTTGCGCAGGCCCAGCGCGAACAGCTCGTAACGCAACCGGCACGTGCCCGGCGCGTCCGTGGCCAGCTTCTCGCCCCAGGCGAAGGCCGTCTGCGCCAGCTCCTCCGCCGGGGTCTGCGCGCGCAGCCGCTCCAGCTCCGACAGGTACTGCCGGCTCGCCTCCTGGGTGACGGCCAGCAGCAGCGCGTCCTTGCTGCCGAAGTAGTAGTGCACCAGGCCCTGGTTCACCCCGGCCTCGCGCGCCACCTCCTTCACCGTGGCGGCGTCGTAGCCGCGCTCCCCCAACACACGCTGTCCGGCGGCGATGAGGCGCGCCCGGGCGTCAGGCTCCGGAGCAGTGGGGGGAGGCGGCGTCTTGCCACGGCGGGGGGATGGCATCCCAGACCCATAGGGCACCGCCTCCCACCCCCGCAAGGCCGGCGACCGCTCGTCGGCTTGACATCCCGCGTTGCCAGTCTTAGTTAGTCGTGTGACTAAGTTAGTCGTCCGGCTAAATCGAAGGAGACGGGCCATGCGAGTCGAGTCCAGGCGGTCGATGCAGTGGGTGAAGGCGGTGGCGGTGGGTGCGGCGTTGGTGTCGGTGCCGGCGATGGCCCAGGACATGGCGTCCTCGTCCACGGGGCAGGAGCAGCAGCGGCGTGGCGCGTTCCTGCTGGAGCTGCAGCCGCCCGCGCTGGACGGCTCGCTGTACGGCATCCGGGCGGAGGTCGCGCCGTCGAGGGACTCGCGGCTGGCGTTCGGCCTGCTGGGGCGCGCGGGCGGGTGGAACCGGTCGCTGGGCGCGAAGGCGCGCTTCACCCATGTGGGCGGCGCCGACGTGAAGCTCAACTTCGGCGTGGGCGTGGACAGCCGCTACACGCTGGCCTTCCTGGCGGACGGCACGGTGCGCCCGTTCGTGGGGATGACGCTGGGCCTGGAGGAGTTCGTCGCGCGCCCGGACGGCGCGGCGATGCCGGACCGCAAGGACTACACGACGACGGCCTTCCTGGAGCCGACGCTGGGCGTGATGTGGCGGCCGGGCTCCGGGCGCGTGGGCCTGTCGGCTCGGGCGGGCCCGGGCTTCACCTTCACGGATGTGCGAGAGCTCCAGGTGGGCAACAGCAACCTGGGCCTGCGCACGGTGTACCCCACGGCGTCGCTGGGCCTGCTGGTCGTCCTGTAGTCGACGGGGCTTACGGAGCGTGTCGTGGGCGGTGGAGGGGTGGCTACACTCGCCACCCATGAGTGCCCCGTTCGAGTCCTACCGCGCCGAGTTCCCCGTCCTGAAGGAACAGCTCTACCTCAACCACGCCGGGGTCGCGCCCACCAGCACGCGTGCCGCCGCCGCGGTGAAGGCCTGGATGGACGACGTGGTGAATCACGGCGTCCTCCATGAGCGCGGCTGGGAGGCCCAGAGCGAGAAGGTGCGAGGACTCGCCGCGCGCATCATCGGTGCCGCTCCGGAGGAAATCGCCTTCGTTCGCAACACCAGCCACGGCCTGGGGCTGGTGGCCGAAGGGCTGGACTGGCAACCCGGAGACGAGGTCGCCGTTGCCACGAGCCTCGAGTATCCCTCCAACGTCTACCCTTGGCTGCACCTCAAGGGCCGGGGCGTGGAGGTCCGGGAGATTCCCACGCCGAATGGCGGCGTGACGCCGGAGGCGGTGGCGTCCGTGCTCACTCCGCGCACGCGGCTGGTTGCGGTGTCGTCGGTGCAGTTCGCGACCGGCCACCGCACGGACCTGGATGCGCTGGGCGCATTGTGTGAGCGCTCGGGCGTGCTCTTGTGCGTGGACGGCATCCAGAGCGTGGGCTGCATCCCGGTGGACGTGAAGAAGAGCCGCGTGCACTTCCTCAGCGCGGACAGCCACAAGTGGATGCTGGGCATCTCCGGCATCGGCTTCCTGTACGTGGCGAAGGACGTGCTGCCGCGCGTGCGCCCCGCGCTGGTGGGCTGGCGCAGCACCACCGACGCGTGGAACTTCAACCGCTCGCACTTCGAATTGCGCCCGGACGCGGCGAAGTTCGAGGAGGGCAGCGCCGCGTACCCCGGCATCTACGCGATGGGCGCCGCCTTGGAATTGCTGCTGGAGGTGGGGACGGACGCCATCGGCGCGCGCATTGGCGAGCTGCTGGCCCGACTGGACACAGGCCTGCGCGGCCTGGGCTGCGACGTGGGCCCCGAACCGAAGGACCGCGCGGGCATCCTCACCTTCCTGCCGCCTGGCGCGGACGTCCGGGCGCTCAGCGCGTATCTGGCGGAGAAGACGGTGTCCCACTCCGTCCGGCGCGGGCGCATCCGCCTGTCGCCGCACTTCTACAACACGAACGAGGAGATGGACCGGCTGGTGGAGCTGGTGCGCGCGTACCGGCCCGGGTGAGGCGTCCCACCCGGACCGGGGTACACGATGACGGCTACTGCGCCGGGAAGAGGTTCTCCACGGAGAGGTAGCGCTCGCCGGTGTCGTAGCAGAAGGCGAGCACGCGGCTGCCGTCCGGCATCTCCGCCAGCTTCTGGTTCACCGCGGACAGCGCGGCGCCGGAGGACACGCCCACGAAGATGCCCTCCTCGCGCGCGGCGCGGCGGGTGAACTCGTAGGCGTCCTTCTCATCCACCTGGATGGTGCCGTCGAGGATGTCCGTGTGCAGGTTCTTCGGGATGAAGCCCGCGCCGAGGCCCTGGATGGGGTGCGGGCCCGGCTGGCCGCCGCTGATGACGGGGGACTTCACCGGCTCCACCGCGAGCACCTTCAGCTTGGGCCACTTCGCCTTGAGCACCTCACCGCACGCGGTGATGTGGCCGCCGGTGCCCACGCCCGTGATGAGGTAGTCCAGCCCTTCGGGGAAGTCGTTGAGGATCTCCTGCGCGGTGGTGCGCTTGTGGACCTCGATGTTGGACTCGTTCTCGAACTGCTGCGGCATCCACGCGTTGGGCGTCTGCGAGACGAGCTCCTGGGCGCGGGCGATGGCGCCCTTCATGCCCTTGGCGCGCTCCGTCAGGTCGAACTGGGCGCCGTAGGCGGCCAGCACGCGGCGGCGCTCGATGCTCATGGACTCCGGCATCACCAGGATGAGCTTGTAGCCCTTCACCGCGGCGACCATGGCCAGGCCGATGCCGGTGTTGCCGCTCGTCGGCTCGATGATGACGCTGCCTTCCTTGAGGAGGCCCTTCTTCTCCGCGTCTTCAATCATCGCCAGGCCGATGCGGTCCTTGATGCTGCCGCCCGGGTTGGCGCGCTCCAGCTTCAGGTGCACCGTCACGCGCGACGGGTACAGCCGGTTGATGCGCACGTGCGGCGTGTTGCCAATGGTCTGCAGGATGTTGTCGACCTTCATGGCGTCTCCTGTGAATGGGGAACGGGCACTGCGTGGGGGAAAGACTCAAATCTGGTAGTCGAGGACGTCCAGGCCCTCTTCGCCGTGGCGCGCGCGCACCTCGCTGCGGCGGGTGACGACGGATTGGGCGGGCACGCTCTGCGTGAGCCACGCGTTGCCGGCGATGATGCTGCCCTTGCCCACCACGGTGCCGCCTCCGAGGATGGTGGCGTTCGCGTACACCACGACGTCGTCCTCGATGGTGGGGTGGCGCTTCTTGTCCGCCAGCGCCTTCTCCACCATCAGCGCGCCCAGCGTGACGCCCTGGTAGAGCTTCACGTTGTCGCCAATCACCGTCGTCTCGCCGACGACCAGGCCCGTGCCGTGGTCGATGACGAACTTGCGGCCGACGGTGGCGCCCGGGTGGATGTCCACGCCGGTGCGCTGGTGGGCGTACTCGGTGAGCAGGCGCGGCAGCAGGGGGAAGTTCAGCCGGTGCAGCGCGTTCGCCACGCGGTAGATGGCAATGGCGTAGAAGCCCGGATAGGTGAGGACGACTTCGTCCACGCTGCGCGCGGCGGGATCCGCTTCGAAGATGGCGCGCGCGTCCTGCTGGAGCCACTCGTAGAGGTCCGGCAGCTTCGCCATGAAGCGCGAGGACATGCCCGCGTCCGAGACGGGGTAGTGCGGCGCGAGCAGCGACTGGATGCGCTGGAGGCTCGCCTCCACCGCGGTGACGTCCCGGCGTACGGCGGCGGCGTTGCACTCCAGCCGCTCCGCGAAGTGGGGGAAGAGCAACCCCAGCACCTGCGCGACGAACTCCGGCGCCGCCTTTCGCACGTCCGGGGGGAAACAGTGGCGCTGCCGCGCCTCCAGCAGGGTGGCTACCAGTCGGGCGTTCGGATCGTCCATGGGGCGTTGCGTCAGAATAACGTGCCGTGACGGCGTTTTCTTTGTTTCCGGCGCTGGAAAGGCTGATGGCGGCGGGATTGGCCTTTTTCCGGCGTCCCGGGGTGTAACGGCAGGGGTCTGGAGGTGGATGCCGTTGGCGGGAAAACGTCGCGGCCGTCCAGCCGCCCTGCTCCCCGCTGACGCTTGCCGACCCGAGGGCCCCTGGGGACGATGAAGTCATGACGACCGCCCTGTCCTATGCCCATGGCACCAGCACCACCCCGCTGCTGGGGGAGACCATCGGTCAGAACCTGCGCCGCACCGTCGAGCGTTACGGCGACCGCGAGGCGCTGGTGGTGGCCTCGCAGAACTACCGCGTCACCTGGCGGCAGTTCTGGGACGCGACGACGGCGGTGGCCAAGGGCCTGCTGGCGCTGGGCCTCCAGAAGGGGGACCGGGTGGGGCTCTGGTCGCCCAACCGCTTCGAGTGGACCGTGTCGCAGTACGCGCTCGCGCGCACGGGCGCCATCCTGGTCAACCTGAACCCCGCCTACCGCACGTCGGAGCTGGAGTACGCGCTCAACCAGGCGGGCGTGAGCGTGCTGCTCTTTGCGAAGGGCTTCCGGCAGACGGACTACACGCAGATGCTGGCGGAGGTGCGGCCCCGGTGCGCGGGCCTGCGCGAGGCGCTGGTGCTGGACTCGGACTGGGACCGGCTGGTGAAGGGCGGCGCGAACATTGGCGACGACGTGCTGGAGGCGCGGGAGCTGTCGCTCCAGTTCGATGACCCCATCAACATCCAGTACACGTCCGGCACCACGGGCTTCCCGAAGGGCGCGACGCTGTCGCACCACAACGTGCTCAACAACGGCTTCTTCGTGGGCGAGGTGCTGCGCTACGGACCGGAGGACCGCGTGTGCATTCCGGTGCCCTTCTACCACTGCTTCGGCATGGTGATGGGCAACCTGGCCTGTACGTCACACGGCTCGGCCATGGTGATTCCGGGCGAGGCGTTCGACCCGCTGGCGGTGCTCCAGACGGTGCAGGCCGAGCGCTGCACGTCCCTCTACGGCGTGCCCACGATGTTCATCGCGGAGCTGGACCACCCGCGCTTCGGCGAGTTCGACCTGCGCACGCTGCGCACCGGCATCATGGCGGGCTCGCCGTGTCCGGTGGAGGTGATGAAGCAGGTGCAGTCGCGGATGCACATGGGGGAGGTCACCATCTGCTACGGCATGACGGAGACGTCGCCCGTGTCCACGCAGAACCCGCTGGATGACACGCTGGAGAAGCGCGTGGCCACGGTGGGCCGCGTGCATCCGCACCTGGAGGTGAAGGTGGTGGACCCGGACTCGGGCGCGGTGGTGCCGCTGGGGCAGCCGGGGGAGCTGTGCACGCGCGGCTACAGCGTGATGCTCGGGTACTGGGAGAACACAGCGGCCACGGCGGCGGCCATCGACCGGGCGGGGTGGATGCACACCGGTGACCTGGCGACGATGGACGGGGAGGGCTACGTCAAGATTGTCGGCCGCATCAAGGACATGATCATCCGGGGCGGGGAGAACGTGTACCCGCGCGAGGTGGAGGAGTTCCTCCACACGCACCCGGAGATCTCCGAAGCGCAGGTCATCGGCGTGCCCAGCGTGAGGTACGGCGAGGAGGTGATGGCGTGGGTGCGCGTGAAGTCTGGCGCTTCGCTCACGCAGGAGACGCTGACGGCGTTCTGCACCGGCCGCATCTCCACGTTCAAGATTCCCCGCCACTGGAAGTTCGTGGACAGCTTCCCGATGACCGTCACCGGCAAGGTGCAGAAGTTCCGCATGCGCGAGGTGTCCATCGCCGAGCTGGGGCTCGGCGATGTGGCCAACATCAAGACCGCTTGACGGGCTTCTTCTTCGCGGCAGGTGCCTTCTTGGCTGCGGGTGCCTTCTTCGCGGCAGGGGCCTTCTTGGCCGCGGGTGCCTTCTTCGCGGCCTTCTTCATCGCGGCGCGGTTGGAGGCCTCCACGGCGCGGCGGGCCCAGGGCAGCAGCCGGCGGCCGTCGTCCTCGGCGTCCGCGGGCGGCGTCCAGTAGCTCATGGGCTGTTCCTTGCCGCGGCTCTGGTAGATGAAGGGCCGGCAGCCCTCGGCCTCGAAGGCGGGGCGGGTGACGTCGTCCGTCTTCAGGTAGAGCTGGCCCTGGATGATGAGGCCGAACATCCGGCCACCGAAGTACAGGCCCCAGCCGCCGAACATCGAGCGGGCCTGCACCGGACCGAGCGGCTCCAGCAGTTCGACCGTGTACTCCACGAAGCTGTCCATACGGGGCATGGGCGAGGTCCTCTGAACGCTGGACTCTAGCGACCTGGACGCACGGCGGGCGTCTTCATCAAACCTCCGTGAAGAACATTCCGGTGGCGCCAGTGCGCTCCAGCGCCGTCTTCAGGTCCTCGGAGACGATGAGCGCGACCTTCCAGCCCCAGGGACGGAAGAGCTTCGCGTCACCCACCTTCGACTTGTCGATGCGCATGATGTCCACGGAGCGGTATTCACCGATCTTCCAGGGCTGGCCATGCTGGGGCTCCCAGAACCGGACTCCTTCCGATGCCTGCTCGTCGATGCAGCGGATGAGCTTCGTGGCAACGAGGAGCGCGTATTGATCGGGATGCTTCGGGATGGTGACGGGGATGAGTTGCACGTCGTCGGCCGCGTGCTCCAGGAGCACATTCGCCAGCTTGACGTGAATAACGGGCGTCAGACCAAAGGTAATCCGGCAGAAGTCATGGGGACGGCCGGGGTCTCCGATGGGAACGGTCAGGTGTCCTTCCACGTGGACACGACTCCCCTTCGTGAACATCCAGGGGTCTTCCTCTTCCTGGCGTAGCTCATTCCAGGGGACCTCCAGTACCCAGACACCTTCCTGGACATCTTCCGAGAGCTCAAAGTATCGGGCAGCCATAGGACATCTTTAGCGCCCCTGACGCGAGGTCAGGAGTTGATTGATGCGAGTGCCTGGGGTGGATGCTTCCTCGGCAAGCGCTCGGAGTGCATTCGTCAAGGCTTCGCGGCATTGCATCACGGTCCGGCAGTCTCCCAGGGATGTACTCAGCTTTTGCAGGACCAGATCATGATACGCCCTGGGATGTGGTCCCCGGTGGCCCGGAACCTCGACGATGTTCTCTGGGTCCTTCAGTTCCATCCCGGCCCGCTTGAAGATGCGCCGAAATCGAGGGGTCCACGGCCCGCCGGTCTTCGAAGACTTCTCATTACGGATGGTGGCCAGGTGGTGACGCTGGGGCTTGCCGGACCGCGATGACATGGCCACCGCGTTGGGCGTCAGCGCGATGGTGAAGCCTTCGGCCGTCATGGCCACGGAGCGCACGCCTCCGAGGGCCACGAACTGGAGGCCCGCCTGCGTCTCCACCGCGACCGCCGCCTGCGCGGAGCCCGGCAGGGTGGGCGCCTTCATCGCGAGCCCCGCCGTGTTGCCAATCGCCGCCGTGGCCAGCATCACGAAGATGCGCGCGGCGTTCCTGCCCAGCACCGCTCCGTAGGCTTCGCCCTCGTCGCGCACCTGGAGGAACGTGGTGGCCTGGTCCACGTGGCGCACCAGCGTCACCCAGCCGTCGAGGAGGGTCCACACGGTGTCCACGCCCAGGTAGGCAATCGCCGTGGCGGTGATGAGGGCGGCCAGTCCCTTGGAGACAGGCTCGGGCATGGCCCACATCAGCAGATACATCGTTACGGCGGAAGTCATCGAGGCGATGACGGCCTGGGGGCTGGCCATGCCCTCCAGGGCTTCGGCCGTCTCGTTCCAGACGGAGTCCATCGCGATGGCCATGGCCAGGGCATAGCGGCCGTCGCTGCCCAGCAAGGGGCCTTCCTCCAGCAAGCGCAGGCAGTCTCCCGGCTGCTTGCGCTTCTTGCCGCACCACTGCTGGTAGCCGCGCGTCAGGTCGTCCGACGCATCCAGAAGCCGCAGCTCCCGTGCCTCTTCTTCGCCCAGTGGGATGATTTGCCGGGTTCGCTCCTTGAACCCGAAGAGGCCGCTGCGCTCCGGCAGGCCGAACAGCTCTCGCGCCTGCCGCAGAGGATGGGCGAAGGGCCGCACGTCCCGGGCGAGCGTCTTCACCGCCGCCTTGAACTCGTCCTTTTCCAGCCGGGCCTCGGAGGGAGACGCGTCTTCCTCCTCTTGGGGGATGACGACGACCCGCTCGCCGCCATCGACCTCCAGGCGCACGCCCCGCGTCGTCGCGCAGCCCGACACGAGCAGCCCCAGCAGCAGCACCCAAAACAGTCGCGTCGTCACCGGGGCTCTCCCAGTTCCCGCAGGAAGAACCGGCGCACGTCGTCCCGGTAGTACCTGCCTTCGGGGCCGTGTCCCTCTCCGGGCATGATCAACAGGTCGAAGTGCTTGTTCGCGCGCACCAGCGCCTGGGCCATCCGCATCGTCGTGGACAGCGATGCGTTCACGTCGCTCGTTCCGTGCATCAGCTTGAGCGCTCCCTGGAGCTTGTCCGCCAGGGCTTCGTTGGAGCCTGCCGCGTAGCCCTCTGGATTCTCTGAGAGCAGGCCCATGTTCGGCTCGTTGATGATGGCTTCTTCCGTCAGTGCGCCCGGCGCTCCCGCGTAGCCTGCCTTGAAGAACGTCGGTGCCGTCAGCATGCCTCGCAGCGCGAAGTAGCCACCCCAGGAATGGCCATGGATGCCCACCCGCTCCAGGTCCATGTAGGGCCGGCTGGCTCCCGCCTGCTTCAGCGCCTCGACGTGGTCTGGAATCTCCGTCTGGCCCACGCGGCCGTAGTTCACGTCCTGGAAGGCCTTGCCACGCCCTGGCGTGCCCCGCGCGTCCAGCACCATCACGATGAACCCGAGCTGCGCCAGCGAGTGCGCGATGATCGATTCATACGGGCCCACGTAGCTCCAGGGCACCACCGTCGTGAACGGCCCCGCGTAGATGACGTCGATGACCGGGTAGCGCTTCTTTGGATCGAAGTCCCACGGCTTGTAGAGCGCGCCGTACAGGGGCGTGACGCCGTCCGCCGCCTTGACCGTGATGCCTTCCGGCGGCGTGTAGTGCAGCTCCGCCAGGGCGCTCGTGTCCGCCTTCGCGTAGCGGAAAGGGGCACGCCCCTCCGTGGACACCACGTCCCAGACCCTCGGCTGCTCTCGCGTGGAGTGTCCATCCACGAAGTAGCCCGTGGAGGGGGACAGCACGGCCCGGTGGAGCCCGGGCTCGGGCGTCAGCCGCTTCAGTGCTCCGCCCGCGATCCGTGCCCGGTACACCGACCGGTCATAGGGTGCCCCGGGCTCGGCGGACGCGGTGACGAAGAAGGCGTCTGACTTCGGCGTGATGCCCACCACCGTGTGGACCGGAAACGCGCCTTTGGTGAGTTGGCGCACGAGCTTGCCGGAATAGTCATACAGGTAGACGTGACGCCAGCCATCGCGCTCGGACATCCAGAGGAAGTGCTGGTTGTCCGGCAGCGGCTTCATCTGCTGGGACCAGCCGCCCACCGCGAACTCCAGCGCCGCGACGAAGGTCTCCTTCCGCTCCTCCCGCAGCACGCGGCGGCGCTTGCCCGTCACCGGCTCTACCGCCACCAGGTCCAGCCGCTTGCCATCCCGCGACAGCTGGAGCACCAGCGCCTCGCTGCCGTCCGGACGCCAGCCCGCGAACCAGTCGTAGCGCTCCGCCGCGTCACCGGGCGCGGGCGTCACCTGCCCCGTCTCCACGGAGACGAAGTGCAGCTCCGAGCGCATCAGCGGAGTGCCCGTCTTGGAGTAGGGGACCCACGTCACCTTCTCCAGTGGGGTGCTGTAGTCGACCAACGGGAGCCGATGCATGCCTCGCATGTCGTCGCGCCAGACCGCGAGGAACCGGCCCTGGGGAGACCATGCGCCTTCGGGCAGCCGCCAGGGCGAGTCCTCCGTGCCAGTGCGCTCCAGCCGGGTCGAGCCCTTCGCGTCCACCACGGCGAAGCCCGTGTCCCGCTGCACCGCGACCGTTCCCCCGTCCGGCGACAGGCTGTTGCCAGGCACGAGCGACAGCGCGGCCGGATGCGTGGGTTCGAGCGCCACGAGCCGCTTGTCGGTGAGGCCCAGGGAGAAGGCCCGGCCCTGGACGGTGAAGACGATTGCCTTCGCATCGGTGGCGAGCGTGAAGGGCATGACGGCGGGCAACGTCATCGGCTTGCCGAACAGCGCCGTGAGCTGGGACCGCAGCGATTCCGAATCCAGCAGGGGCTGCTGGGTGTGGCGCTTCGCATCCACCAGGACCCACGTGTCCCGGTAGGGCTCGACCCTGGACCCGTACACGAACCGGTCGCCCTCGGGCAGCCACCGGGGCGGTGTCAGGGTGTCCCGGATGCGGTCCGGCCAGCGGAGCGAGGCTTCCGAGAAGTCGAGCCGCGCCTGGAGGGCGTCCCCGGCTTCGGCTCCCATCGCCTGCCAGGGGACTGCGAGTCCCGCCAGGAGGAGCGCGAGGCGCGCACGCGACAGGAGTCCACCACGGTGGGGCAGGGAAGGCGTCATGGGCACTCTCCTCGGAACGAGGTGAAGGGAAACGTCAGGCCATGCGTCGCGGTGCCGGGGACGTGGTGCCGAGCAGCTCGGCCAGCGTCTTCAATCCCCGCTCCAGCTCTTCGCGAGAGCCGGCCGCGCCCAGCGAGACCCGCAGCGCATTGGGCGCCTGACCCGGACGGGCCGCGAACAGGTGTGACGGGCCGAGCAGCACGTCGCGCGCGGCAGCGGCTTCCACCAGCTCCGTGGCGCGGCGTTGTTCTGGGATGGGCATCCACAGGAAGTACGCGCTGGGGTGCGCGACATAGGGATGGCCCTTCAGCACCTTCGCCGCCAGGGACTGCCGGGCCGTGGCTTCGGCGCGTCGCGCGTCGCGCAGGGACTCGGCGGTTCCGTCCGTCACCCACTGTGTGGCCAGCTCATTCAGCAGGGGAGACCCCGACCAGACCGTCGCCGCGGCCGCGAGCTCCAGCGTCTGCCACGACGAGCCCGGCGCCCGGATGTAGCCGACGCGCAGCGCGGGCAGCACCGCCTTGGACAGACTCCCCAGGTGATAGGTCCGCTCGGGCGCCAGCGCGGCCAGGGGGGCGGGCGCCTTCGCCACGAGCGGGGCCAGCGCGCCGTTTTCGATGACGGTGACGTCGAACTTCCGGCAGACCTCCACCAGCGCCTGCCGCCGCTTCAAGGGCATGACGACCGTGGTCGGGTTGTGGTTCGTGGGCGTGCAGTAGAGCACCCGCGCCTTGGTCCTCCGGCAGGCCTCCGCGAGTGCTTCGGGCACGAGCCCCTCCGCGTCGAGCGCCACCGGATGCGTGGGCAGCCGGAGCCACTCCGCGGCGGCGAGGACGCCGGGATAGGTGACGTCCTCCACCAGCAGGCCGTCCGCGTTCGCGAGCAGGGACAACACCATCAGGGTCGCATGCTGGGCCCCGCTGCTCACGATGACGTTCTCGCGAGTGGCAGGCACGCCCGCGAGCTCCAGCCAGCGGGCTCCCGCTGTCCGCTGGGCCTCCGTGCCCGCATGGGCCTGATAGCCACTGAGCGCGCCCAGGTCCGCGCGTTCCCCCAGCCGTTGGAGCGCGGCGGCGAAGGCGAGGTGTCCCATATCGCCAGGGACGATGGGCACGGCCGTGGGCCCCAGGTCGATGCGCGTCCGGTCGAGCTGGGGCGAGTAGCGGTCTCCGTCCCGCAGGTTCCGCACGAACGTCCCGTTGCCCACCTGGCTCCAGATGAGGCCCCGCCGCTCTGCTTCGGCGTAGGCCCGGGTCACCGTTCCCAGCGACGTCCCCAGCGTGCTCGCGAGCTCCCGGTGCGTGGGGAGCCGGTCCCCCGCGCGAAGCCGCCCCGCGCTGATGTCCGCCGCGAGCGCATCGACGAGCGCCCCGTACAGGGGGCCCTCGGAGCGTTTCAGGCGCGGCTTCCAATTGGAGTGGGACATGAACCAGATTGTATCATGACAATCAGGGGCATGTGCCAGGGCCCTCTGGCGGGCTTCCACGGCAGGAGGCTCTACACTTCCGTGAACCGCATGCCGGTGGCGCCAGTCTGATCCAGCGCTGCCTTGAGGTCCTCGGAGACGATGAGGGCGACCTTCCAACCCCAGGTGCGGAAGACCTTGGCGTGGCCCACCTTCGACGCGTCGATGCGCATTCCCGCGACGGAGTAGTACTGGCCTGCCTTCTCGGGCTGCTTGTGCTTGATGGGGTCCCAGTACTCCACTTCCCGGGAGGCCTTGTCGTCGATGCAGCGGATCAACCGGGTGGCCACGAGCATGTTGAACTGTTCGGGATGGCCAGGGATGTCCACAGCGAAGAGCTGGACGTCATCAGGCGCAAGCTCCGCGAACACGGTGGCCAGCTTCACGTGGAGGATGGGCGTACTTCCGATACCGGCTTCGGAGTAGTCCAACGGTCTCCCAGGCTCGTCGATGGGAAACAGGAGGGAGCCGGGGGCCTGGATGGTTTTCCCCGCGCTGAACATCCACGGGTCCTCGATCTCCACGGACTTTTCATCAACGGGATCACCCAGATACCAGCGCCCCGGCGCGTAGACGTCCTCTGACAATCTGAAGTAACGGGCGGTCATGGTCGTGGCTCTCCGTGGCGTCGGGTCAGCAGTCGATTGAGTTCCGTGCCATGGGTTCTGGCCTGCTCGCCAAGGATCCTGAGTGCATCGGTCAAGGCTTCGCGGCATGCCCCCACGCTGCGGCATTCGGAGGTCACCTGCCTCAACCTGTCATAGACGAGTTGGTGGTACTCGGCGGGATGCGGTCCACGATGGCCCTGAACCTCGACGATGTTCTCTGGGTCCTTCAGCTCCATCCCAGCCTTCTTGAAGATGCGCCGGAAGAGCGGGGTCCAAGGGCCGCCATTCCTTGAGGACTTCTCATTGCGGATGGTGGCCAGGTGGTGACGCTGGGGCTTGCCGGACCGCGATGACATGGCCACCGCGTTGGGCGCCAGCGCGATGGTGAAGCCCTCGGCCGTCATGGCCACGGAGCGCACGCCTCCGAGGGCCACGAACTGGAGGCCCGCCTGCGTCTCCACCGCGACCGCCGCCTGCGCGGAGCCCGGCAGGGTGGGGGCCTTCATCGCGAGTCCCGCTGTGTTGCCAATCGCCGCCGTGGCCAGCATCACGAAGATGCGCGCGGCGTTCTTGCCCAGCACCGCTCCGTAGGCTTCGCCCTCGTCGCGCACCTGAACGAACGTGGTCGCCTGGTCCACGTGGCGCACCAGCGTCACCCAGCCGTCGAGGAGGGTCCACACGGTGTCCACGCCCAGGTACGCAATCGCCGTGGCGGTGATGAGGGCGGCGAGTCCCTTGGAAACAGGCTCGGGCATGGCCCACATCAGCAGATACATCGTTACGGCGGAAGTCATCGAGGCGATGACGGCCTGGGGGCTGGCCATGCCCTCCAGGGCTTCGGCCGTCTCGTTCCAGACGGAGTCCATCGCGATGGCCATGGCCAGGGCATAGCGGCCGTCGCTGCCCAGCAAGGGGCCTTCCTCCAGCAAGCGCAGGCAGTCTCCCGGCTGCTTGCGCTTCTTGCCGCACCACTGCTGGTAGCCGCGCGTCAGGTCGTCCGACGCATCCAGAAGCCGCAGCTCCCGTGCCTCTTCTTCGCCCAGTGGGATGATTTGCCGGGTTCGCTCCTTGAACCCGAAGAGGCCGCTGCGCTCCGGCAGGCCGAACAGCTCTCGCGCCTGCCGCAGAGGATGGGCGAAGGGCCGCACGTCCCGGGCGAGCGTCTTCACCGCCGCCTTGAACTCGTCCTTTTCCAGCCGGGCCTCGGAGGGAGACGCGTCTTCCTCCTCTTGGGGGATGACGACGACCCGCTCGCCGCCATCGACCTCCAGGCGCACGCCCCGCGTCGTCGCGCAGCCCGACACGAGCAGCCCCAGCAGCAGCACCCAAAACAGCCGCTTCATTCCGGCCTCAGTCCTCCGTCAGCAGGAGGCTCCAGAGCAGCACCTTCTTCTTGCCCGGCGGCCGGTGCAGGCAGCGGAGCGGGCCGTCCTGGGACGCCACGAACACGATGGCTCCGGAGTGCTGGTTGGCGAAGACGGCCGCGGCGCGGTGGCGCGAGCCGTGCTGGTGGATGGGGTAGTGCGGCCCGGGACGCCCCTGGAGCGTGCGCGCCTCGAAGACCTGCGGCGGGCCGCTTCGCGGGAGCGCAATCTGATACCCCGCGCAGAGCACCTCCAGCTCCGGCCCCAACACCAGCGCGTTGTCCACCGCCGTGAACTGCCCGATGCTCTCCACCAGCGCCTGGAAGTCGCTCTCCGTCACCTTGTCGTCGTGCTCGGCGGCGGCCTTCTTCAACTCCGGATCCTCTTCCTCCTCCGCCGCCTTGCCGGCCTCCGCCTGCCAGGCGCCGTTGATGAGGTCCGCCCGCGCCTGCACGAAGCGCTGCAACCGCTGGCGCAACAGCGAGCCCTGCTCCGGCGGCAGGACGTACTTGCCTCGCGCCCGGAAGCGCTCCACGTCGTGCTGCTTGGGCAGGAACGCGATGAGCCCTCCGTGATGCAGACCCGCCATCCTCCGGATGAGTCCCTGCACCGCGTTGGACACGTACCACTCGCGGTTGCCGCCCATCAGCGGCTGCACCTTGGGCAGCGACTCCACCAGCGTGGCGCACATCTCCATCAGCGCCGCGCGCACCGCGCTGTCCTCGTGGAAGAGCAGGTCGTGCAACGCCACTCGCCGGCCCGGTGGCACCGGCGCGCCCTGCTCGTAGCGGAACACCTCGCGCCCCTGCGTGCTCACCACCAGGTGGCCCGGCTCCGGCGCGTGGAGGATGAAGACGTCCTCCTCGCCCTCGGCGTGGAACTCCGTGTACTCCACCCGGCGCGCCAGCCCCTGGATGCGCAGCTTGCCTTCGCGCGGCCCCACCACCACCGCCGTGCGCGGCAGGTTCGCCGCGGGCGCCAGCTTCACCAGCGCCTCCACGCTGAAGTCGGTGATGCTCGACTTGGCCTCCAGGGGCAGCGTCTCCCACGCCTGCCGCTTGCCCTTCTGTCCACCGATATAGACCGTCTCCCGCACCGCCTGCAGGCCCTGCAACCCCTGCGCGTGGTAGGCGATGCGCACGCGCGTGGCCTCGCCCTCCTCGCGGCCCAGGCTCGCGAAGAACACCGTGTCCGCCAGCACGACCAGCAGCTTCAGCGTCGGCTCGGCGAGCGGCGTCTTGGCGAACTGCCGGAGCCACCCACGCAGGGCTTCTCCGGGATATTGCAGGCCGGGTTCATCCATCGGGCGGGCAGCATAATCACGGCGCCGTGTTTCCCGGTGGAAGTCGCTCGCGCGCCGCGATGCGGCGTTGGGTTCCCACCGTGGGCCCGGCCTGTAGCACCGGCGTCACGACAGTCTTGGGCCACGAAGGGTTGTCGACACCCGGACGCGCTCCTAGGGTTTCCCCCTTCCCCCCGGAGGAGACCGCCCTGATGCGCTCGCGTTACCTGACCGCCGCCCTGCTCGCCCTCGCGCTGCCGCTGTCCGTCAGCGCGGCGCCTGCCGCCTCCCGCACCGTCGTCTTCCAGGGCGGCACGGTGCTGGATGGCTCCGGGGGCCAGCCGCTGGAGGAGGCCGCGGTCGTGGTGCGCGACGGGCGCATCGTGTCCGTGGGGCTCGCCATCAACGTCAAGGTGCCCAAGGGCGCGGAGGTCATCGACTTCAAGGGCCAGACGCTCCTGCCCGGCCTCATCTCCGACCACAGCCACGTGGGCCAGACGTCCGGCACCACCACGGGCTCCCAGAGCTACACGCGGGAGAACGTGGAGAAGCAGCTGCGCCAGTTCGCCGCCTACGGTGTCACCACCGTGACGGCGCTCGGGATGAACCGGCCGCTGTTCAACGAGCTGCGCAAGGAGGCCCACGCGGACACCTTCACCGGCGCGGACCTCTTCGGCGCGGGGCAGGGCATCGGCGTGCCGGAGGGCGGGCCGCCCCAGGCCATGACGAACAACGCGCCCGACCAGCTCTTCCGCCCCACCACGGCGCAGGAGGCCCGCGCCGCCGTGCGCACGCTGGCCAAGAACCGCGTGGACCTGGTGAAGGTCTGGGTGGACACGTTCCTGGGCAAGCTCCCGAAGATGAAGCCGGACATCTACAAGGCCGTCATCGACGAGTCCCACAAGCAGGGCCTGCGCGTCGCCGCCCACATCCACGACCTGGAGGACGCGAAGGCCGTGGTGGACGCGGGCGTGGACATCATCGCCCACGGCGTGCGCGACCAGCCCGTGGACGCGGCCTTCATCCAGGCCATGAAGAAGCGCGGCGTCTGGTACGTGCCCACCCTGGAGCTGGACGAGGCCACCGTCGTCTACGCGGACCAGCCCCTGCTCGTGGACGACCCCGTCCTCCAGCCCGCGCTGTCCCCCGAATTGCGCGCGCAGTTCAACGACTCCGCGTGGCGCAAGAAGACTTTGGAGGATCCCAAGGCCCAGGAGGCGCGCCACGCGCTCTCCACCAACCAGGCCAACCTGAAGGCGCTGTACGACGCGGGCGTGAAGGTGGGCTTCGGCACGGACTCCGGCGCCACCCCGCTGCGCATCCCCGGCTACGCGGAGCACCGCGAGCTGAAGCTGATGGTCGGCGCGGGCCTCACGCCGGGACAGGCCCTGGCCGTCGCCACCGGGAACGCGGCGGACCTGCTCAAGCTCAAGGACCGGGGCCGCATCAAGCCCGGCCTGCGCGCCGACTTCTTCCTCGTGGAGGGCGACCCCACAGCCAGCATCATCGCCGCGGACCGCATCACCGGCGTGTGGCGCCAGGGCCGCAAGGTGGCGGGGAAGCTCACCGGGGCTCCCGCGCCCTGAGCCGGCGCGCCCCCCGGTGCCCTATTCTTCAATGGGCGGTTGGAGCGTGCCGAAGTGTTCCAGGCCCTGGTCCAGCGCGGAGCGCACCGCGTGGAGCAGGGCGCCGTCCGACATCCGCCGCACCAGGACCATGCCGGTCGCCACGTAGGACGGCGCGCTTCCCAGCCGTGCCTCCAGCGCCTCCAGGGTGAGCACGGTGAGGACGAAGGTGCGTCCGTCGCGCAGCCGCACCACCAGGTTCCGGGAGCCCTCGAAGTGCAGCGCCGGGGGCTCCGCCACCAGCAGGGAGGCGATCCGCTCGTCCTCCGTGTCGATGGACCGCATGCCTGACCGTTCGCGCGTCGAGCGTCGCATGGCGGGGACGATGGTGACCCCCACCCGCGCCTACAACCCCTGCCCCTGAGGGGGCCGCGTCGCCGGACAGCCTCCGGCACCGGGGGCCAGGATGGCGGGCAAGGGAGCGTTGACGCCGCACAAGACGAACGCCCCGTGCCGGGTGTATGGCCCAGGCCGCCCATGCCCGCCGAGCCGTCCATCCTGTCCACCTGGGGCCTTCCCGGGATGTTCTTCGTCGCCATGCTGGCGGGCTCCGTGGTGCCGGTGCCCTCCGAGGCGATGCTCGCCGCCCTCATCTACAACGGCACGCCGCCGGTGGTGGCCACCGTGGTGGCCACCGTGGGCAACGTGCTGGGCGCGGTGACGCTCTACATCCTGGGCCAGTGGGTGTCGCACGGCGGAGGCGGGGCCGTGGGCCGCTGGGTGGCGCGCCGCCGGGAGAAGGAAGGCCCGCGCATGGCGCGCGTGGAGGCGAACCTGCGCACCTGGGGCGCTCCCGCCCTGCTGATGTCGTGGCTGCCCATCCTGGGGGATGCGTTCGTGCTCGCGGGCGGCTTCGTGGGCGTGCGCCCCTTGCCCTTCGTCGTCTTTGTCACGCTGGGCAAAGGCCTGCGCTACGCCTTCGTCGCGCTGTCCACCACGGCCGCGATGTAACAATGCGTAACATTGCGCGTCCCCGCCGGGGGGGATGCGGCGCTCACGCAACGTTTCAAGGAATGTGACGGATAAACGGCGGAGGCGTCGTGTACGCGGAATACTGCGTCCGCGGCGCTGCCGTGACGTCCTTGAACCTCTACGGCTCCCGGGTTTTCCGGGAGCAGGATGAAACATCGTGAGCCTGAAACAAGACCTCTTCCGGCGGCCTGCCGCCTCCTGGCGTACGTGGTCCTTCACGCTGGTGTGCGCGGCGCTCAGCGCGTGCGGTGGCTCCGTGGAGGCGGATGCGGAGCAGCCGGCGCCGGAGCTCGTCGCGCGCGAGGACTCGCTGGCGAACGTGCGGCTGCGCCTGATGGCGGCCAACCTGAGCAGCGGCAATGGGCAGGACTACAACCCGGGCCACGGCATCCGCATCTTCCAGGGCACGGACGCGGACGTCGTGATGATCCAGGAGTTCAACTACCAGACGGACTCCGCGGCGGACATCCGGGCCTTCGTGGACACGGCGTTCGGCACGGGCTTCTCGTACTACCGCGAGGCCGGCGCGCAGATTCCGAACGGCATCATCAGCCGCTACCCCATCATCGCCGCCGGCGAGTGGGACGACACGCAGGTGTCCAACCGCGACTTCGCGTGGGCGCGCATCGACATCCCGGGCCCCAAGGACCTGTGGGCCATCAGCGTGCACCTGCTGACGACCAGCTCCAGCATCCGCAACACGGAAGCGTCCAACCTGGTGAAGTTCATCAACGCCAACGTGCCCGCCAGCGACTACCTGGTCATTGGCGGTGACTTCAACACCGGCAGCCGCAGCGAGGCGACCTTCAGCACCTTCTCCAGCGTGGTGTCCACGGCGTCGCCGTACCCGGCGGACAAGAATGGCAACACCAACACCAACGCGGGCCGCAACTCGCCGTATGACCACGTGCTGGTGGACAACGACCTGCGCGCCTACCAGACGTCCGTCGTGATGGGCTCCAGCACCTTCGCCAACGGCCTGGTGGTGGACACGCGCGTGTACTCGCCCCTGTCCGACATCTCCCCGGCGCTGTCGGGCGACAGCGGCGCGTCCGGCATGCAGCACATGGGCGTCATCAAGGACTTCCTCATCCCGGGGGACGGCGCGACGGCCTCCTCCGTGACGGTGCTGTCGCCCAACGGCGGTGAGAGCTGGACGGCGGGCTCGGCGCGCACCATCACCTGGTCCGCGTCCGGCGTCTCCAACGTGAAGGTGGAGTATTCGCTGAACGGCTCCACCTGGACCACCATCACGTCCAGCACGGGCGCGTCCTCCGGCAGCGTGGCGTGGACGGTGCCCTCCAGCGCCAGCACCACCGCGTGGGTGCGGGTGAGCGACGCGAGCAACGCCACCGTCACCGACCTGTCCAACGCGGCCTTCACCATCACCACGGGCGGCACCGGCGGCACGGGCACCCTGTTCATCAACGAGGTGCTCATCAACGAGCCGGGCTCGGACGTGAACGGCGAGTTCGTGGAGCTGGTCAACAGCGGCACGGCGGCGGTGGACCTGAGCGGCTGGACGGTGTCGGACGGCACGGCCGTGCGCCACACCTTCGCCAGCGGCACCTCGGTGGCGGCGGGCAAGGCGGTGGTGGTGTTCGGCGGCGCGTCCGGCATCCCATCCGGCACGCCAGGCGCGGTGGCCGCGTCCACGGGCTCGCTGGTCCTGGGCAACAGCGGTGACACCGTCACGGTGAAGAACAGCGCCGGCACGGTGGTGGACACGGCCACGTTCGCCTCGTCGCTCGCGGGCACGGACGGCGTGTCCGCCAACCGCAGCCCGGACACGTCCTCCACGGGCAGCTTCGTGCTGCACACGGGTGTGTCCAGCCTGAGCAGCTCTCCCGGCAAGCGCGCCAGCGGCGCCGCGTTCTAGTGCTGAACACCGCTCCTCCGGACCGCGCTGGTCCGGAGGAGTCGCTGCTGAAAAGACGACGGGCCGCCCCGGTGCATCCGGGACGGCCCGTGGCCTTGTCCGGCTGTCGGACTAGTTCCGCGACGCCTCGCGCAGGTGGGGCGGCACGTGGGGCCCGAAGACGGGCGGCTCCTCCGACTGCACGAACCTGGGGGCCCGCTTCAGCGGCGAGATGCCCATCCAGCGGTTGAGCGTGGCCTTCGCCTCCGCCTGCTGGGCCGCTGGGAGCTGGCTGATGCGCGCGCCGTGGTTTCCGCCCTCCACCGTGTACAGGTAGGAGTCCTGCGAATTGCCCAGCACGTAGGCCGCCGCCGTCCACGGGTCGTAGCTGCCGTAGATGAACATCAGGCGCTGTCCCTGCGTGGACACCCAGTCCTGGATGTCCGGCATCGCGCTGGGACGGAACACGAACGGGATGCCAGGGGGCGAGTACACCTCGCCGGTGTCGGTGTCCGGGAAGTGGATGAGCGAGCCCAGGTGCTTCTCATAGGGCTGGGGCCAGCCCAGCTCCGCCGCGGCCTGGTAGTAGTAGGCGGCGTACGGCGTGATGCCCTGGTCCGAGAAGGACCGGATGCCCACCGCGTAGTCCATCGCGTCGAACAGCTCCTGGTCCGTGGCGGTGGCGGCGGGGATGTTCTGGGTGCAGTTCTCCGCGGAGTCGTACTGCCAGAAGGCGAAGTAGGTCTCGATGGCGGCGTGCTCCAGCGCCAGCTCCCGGCCCAGCTGGGAATACGTCAGGTTGAACCTCGCCGCGTAGGCATCCACGAGGGAGAGCATCTGGCTCCGGCGCAAGAGCACTTCACGCTGGAAGGCCCACAGCCGCTCGCGGCACGCGACCTGCGCGTCGCCGCCCACGGTGTCCTGGAACGTCACGAAGCGCTCGTCGTTGCGCTTCGTGATGGGCGCCACGTACGCCACGGTGGCGTCCACGTCGTCCGGGTGGAAGCGGCGGAAGAACACCACCGTCTCGCCGCCCTTGCTGCCGCCGGTGGACACCCACTTGCCGGTGTAGATGGGCTTGAGCGCCTGGGTGATGCGGTGGAAGTCATCCGCGGACTGGCGGATGGTGAGGTGGCTCCAGTCCGCGGGCGACGGGATGCTGGGCGGGAAGAAGCGGTGCTCCACGGCGACCTGGTTGGCGGACAGGAGCTGCGTGGGCTCCGAACGGCCGGTGCCGGTGGAGACGTTGTAGCCGCTGGTGGAGAGCACCATCGGGCTGGCGTCCGCCTTGTGCATCAGCGTCAAGCGCTGCTCGAAGCGCTGGCACTCCGGGTGGGCGTGGTCCGACGGCTGGTTGTACCGCAGGACGAAGTGCCGGTAGCCCGCGGGGACACTGCCGCCGGTCCGGTCCTGGTCCACGATGAGGCCCGGGATGGCCTCCAGCCGGGTCCGGATGTCCAGCGACGTATCGCCGATGACGCTCAGGTCCGGGGGCGTGTCGACCCAGCCGCTCGGGGTGCATGTCACCACGCCGCCGTCCGTGCCCGCATCGGCGTCCGTGCCCGCATCACTCTCCGAGCCCGCGTCCGTCCCGGAACCCGCATCGGTGTCCGTGCCTGCGTCCGTCCCGGAACCCGCATCGGCGTCCGTGCCTGCATCGGCGTCCGTGCCTGCGTCGGTGTCCATGCCCGCATCGGTGTCCGTGCCTGCATCGGTGTCCGTGCCTGCATCGGTGTCCGTGCCTGCGTCGGTGTCCGTGCCCGCGTCGGAGCCGGCGTCCGAGCCCGCATCAGAGCCGGCGTCCACGGTCTGGGTGCCGCTGTCCGGACGCGGGTCGTCCGGCTCGTCATCGCCACAGGCGACCGGTCCCCCCAGCAGCATGAGCAGGGGAACAAGCGACGCCCAGTGGGCCAGGCGCGCCGGCTTGGAGGGCTGGGAGAACAGGTAGGGCTTCATGGGTCCGCGTTCCTCGGCGACCGCGCCCGCCGGGCCTGTCCCGGCGAGCAACGGTGCTCACGCGCGGATTCCAGCCTCAAGGCCGGAGCATGTTCAAGGGGGCCGCCCCCGTGAGGTCCTCCACGCTGTCGTAGAGGAGCTGCCCGATGTAGTTGAAGTTGTGCGCCCAGGCGCCCGGGTCCTTCTTGCTCAGCTGGTAGTTGTGGGCGGCCTTCACGAGCGCCGGTGTGAACGGCGCGAACGCGTTGGCGGAGACGGACTCGGTGGCGCTGCAGGCCCCGTTCTTGTCCGTGTCCTTGAAGAAGTACGGATTGACGTCGCCGTTGTAGCAGAGGCCGTTGCTCGTCACCCCGCGCATGGCGGTCAGCACGCGCGCGGCCATGCCCTCCACCTCCGCCTCCAGGGTCTCCGCCGTGTTCCCGTCGCCGTCGTAGTCCGACACGTGGACGAGCCGGATCTGCTCCGCCGCGCTCTGGTCCGCGTGGCACGTCTCACAGCGCTCGTTCCACACGTCCTGGATGCGGAAGGTGTGGTTGCTCTTGCCCGGGACATGGCAGCTCGTGCACTGCACCCCGCCCATGTGCGTGAGCCGGCCCGCGTAGGTCTTGTTGGGGTACTCGTAGCCGATCCGCGCCAGCGTTCCTTCGCGCGTCCCCGCGGCCGGCAGGTAGTGCACGTTCTGGAAGCGCGGCGTGCCCCCCGCGCTTAGCGCCGTGTCGATGGTGGCTTTGGACGCGCGGCCGATGTGGCAGTTGGCGCAGAGGTTGTCCTGGCCCGGCAGGTTCACCGTCTTGCCGTCCGGCAGCCACGTCTGGGCGGGGACGAAGACGTCGTAGTCCGGTTCGAAGTTCTCGTGGCAGGTGGAGCACTCCAGGCCGTTGGCGGTCTCCGGCACCAGCTGCCCGACCCCGTACTGGACGAAGAAGCGGTAGCCCTGCGCGCCGCTGTGGCAGCGCGAGCAGCTGGCCTGGACGGTCTCGCTCGAGTCCCAGTTTCGCGCCGCCTTGCTGGCGCCGTTGAAGTGACCTGGGTCGTTGCGCACCAGCAGCGACGTGTCGAAGGGCACGCTCAGCGCCGTGTTCAACGACTGGGTCGAGTCATGCAGCAGCTGGATGATGTACTTCGCGTTGTGCGCGAACGCGCCCGGGTCCACCCGGGACAGCTGGTAGTTGTACGCCGCCTTCTGCAGGCGAGGGGTCCAGCCGGCGAACGCGTTGGTGGCGGTGGCTTCGGCTGGATTGCAGGTCCCGTCTCCGTTGGTGTCCCGGAACCAGTACGGGTGGGTGTTGCCGTAGCAGAGGGGCCGGGCCCGCTCCGCGCCGTACCGCTGGATGGCGGCGAGCAGCCGGTCCCGCAGGCCCTGGATCTCGTAGTAGACGCCCTCGGTGCGGTTGTTGTCCCCGTCGTAGTCCTGATTGCGCGAGGCGATCTGCCGGATGTCCCAGGCCTTCGTGACGTCGGTCACGCCGGGGTGGCAGGTGGCACAGGCATCCCAGCGGACCCGCGTGGTGTGCGGATCATGGCACTCGTTGCACTTGTCGAAGCTGGGGACGTGGCGGAAGCGCGAGTCGTAGACCTGATCCGCGTACTGGTAGCCGCCCGCGGCCTGACTGGCGAAGAGCGTCGCGCCCGCGGGGTAGTAGTGGATGTTGGTGAAGCCCAGGGCGGGCGAGGCGGTGTCCTCGCCCACCACGCCCGCGTCCGCGACCTGCGCGTCGATGTCCCTGCCCGCGGCGCGTCCCTGGTGACACACCACGCACCTCGCCTCCGGGCCCAGGCCGGTGACCTGCTTGCCCGAGGGGAAGGTGACCGAGGTCAGGCTTGCGGCGGCGCTGTCGTGGCACGTCTCGCAGCGGACCACGGACTGCGTCGGCGCGGGGGCGTCCACCCTGCCAGGGGCGGACCCGTCACCGCCCAGGAAGTCGATGTAGCCCTCCGAGCTGTGGCACCTCGCGCAGCTGGCGGGGACGAGGCCGTCCTCGTTCCAGTGGGAGAAGGCCTCGGCGGTGGTGTCCGCGTGCGGAGAGCCTGACCAGGCGAGGTAGTAGGGCACCTGGTTGGGGTCGACGCCGGCGTCGCCCGCGAAGCCGCCCATCACCACCACCACATGGCGCGCCTCCAGCCTGGAGCTCGCGCCGGTGACCTTGATGGCGGTCTCTCCCGCGCCCACGCCCGTCACCTGCCCGGAGTCGTCCACGGTCGCGATGGCCGGGGCCTCGCTCTCCCAGTGGTAGCCGTCGTCGGTGGCCTCGCGCGTGGTGACCGTGAGTTGAATCGTCTGGCCCACGAGCACCGAATGCGGGCCGTCGGTGATGAGCTCCGGGTGGGGTGTCTCCAGTTTGGCGCAGGCGCTCAGCGCGCAGGCCAGGAGCAGCGCTCCGGCCGGGAGCAGGAGGGGTCGTCTCATGGGGGCCGCCTCGGGAAGAATGTGCGTCATGGTTGAGCGCCTCCGGAGATCCACGCCAGGAGGGTCTGGTACTCCGGGGTGCCCTCCCCATAGACGGCCCCGCCGCCGTGGCCCGCGCCGGTGGCCTTGCGCAGCAGCCGGCTGGCGGAGGGATTGGAGGTGTCCGTGAGGGAGATGGCCGCCGCGTAGTCCGCGTCGGCATCGCCCGTCAGCAGGAAGGAGGTGTTGCCAGCGGAGCCCCCGCTGCGATGGCAGCTCTGGCAGCCGGTGGTGAGGAGCGGATGGGCGTCGCTCGCGAAGGACACGGCGCTTCCTCCGTCCCCTTCGCCACCGCCGTCGGTGGGGAGCGCACCGGCGTCGGCGGCGACGGGGCCACGCTCGAAGTCCGCGCAGCCCAGGGCCAGCGCGAACATCGCGGTGAGGACCGCGGCCCGTGTCTGGATTCGGGAGTCAGAACTCATACGCCACCACCAGCCGGGTGAAGTCGTCCGGCGTTTCGTCTGTCTTCTCCAGGTTCCAGAACTGGAAGAGGCCGGCGCTCAAGCCCCGCCACCGCGCGACCACGCCCACGTTGTGGCTGGAGGCGTCCTCCCGGGTGAGCGCGTTCGAGTCCAGGATGAGGCCTCGCCGGTTTCCGAAGGTGCGCAGCCCCTGCCGGTACTGGACGTAGAGCCAGTCCGTGGGGTGGTAGCGCAGCTGGAGGTAGCTGGCGAAGTGGTAGTAGTCCTCGCCCGGCCCGCCGTAGCCCTCCGCCTCTCCCCCGGAGACATCCGCGCGCAGCAGCCCGGCGCCCAGCGAGAAGTGCTCCAGCACCGGAAGCCCGCGCGGACGCCACACCGCCACGTCCAGCGCCTGGAGGAACAGGCGGCGCCCGAACCCCAGCGAATTGAAGTAGGGCGAGTACCACACGTTGATGGGCCCCCAGGAGCCGCCAAGCCTCGCTCCGACGCCCAGTCGGGTGTCCTCCAGCGGTGCCAGGTCCGACTGGAGGTTGAGCACCGCGTCCGCGCGCTTCAGCCGGTAGCCGGAGATGACGTAGGCGTCGCCGGAGAATGCGAGCGGCCCCATGCGGCGCTCCACGTTCACCGTCAGCCCTTCGCGGGCGAACACCACCGGAAGCACCCGCTGGTCGAAGCCCGCGAGCCCTCCGTAGCCGTGGTGGAAGAGCGGATCCGCGCCGAAGGGCACCAGGATCTTCCCCCCCTTGGCGAACACCTTCACCGGCCAGGATGCCTCGCTGAGCCGGTAGCCCACCTCCCAGAACTGGAGCGAAAGGAGCTCCAGGGTGAGGGTCACCGGATCCTCGGCGGACTGCCGCGTCAGGAAGAGGAAGTGGTGGTAGCTGCGCAGCGCGCTCTCGCCCTCTGACTTGAAGGGGTGGTCGTTGTAGTTGACGCGCTCGTAGTTGAGGTCGAAGCGTCCGTTCAGGCTCAGCGAGCCGAGGACCGGGAAGGTCCCCAGCGGCACGCCGCCGTGAGGGCCCGACGGCGCGTGCGGGCTGGCCGGGGTGGACGGCGGTGTTGGGGGCGCCGCGGCGGGCCCGGGCGCGGGCGTGGCGGTGGCCACGGCGGTGTTCTCGGGGGCCGGTGGGGTCGTCCCCAAGGCGCCCGCGTCAATCCACCGGGCCAGGAGCGACAGCTGCGCGCTGCCCGGCTCCCACACCGCGCCGCCCGGGTGCGAGTCGCCCTTCGCGCGCTGGTACAGGACGCTGCTGGCGGCGGTGCCGGGCACCACCAGGGGCTCCACCGAACGCAGGTGCTGCTCCGGATCCGCGTGCGTCACGTAGCGGCTGGAGCCGGCCATCCCGTCCGAGGCATGACAGCTGGAGCAATCCGCCAGCAGCGCCTCGTGCACCTGGGGAGCGAAGCGCGGCGCGGCCGAGGCGTCTCCGGAAGGCGGGCCGGCGCTCGCGGACGCGGATGGTGCTGGCGGAGAGGCGGGGGGCGTGGACGCGCCGGGCACCGGATTGGCGCCGGGAGGCGTGGCCGCGACGGGCGCTGGAGTGGCGCCGGGAGACGCGGGCGCGCCGTCGCGGGACGGATGGGGAGCTCCAGGGCTGGCCGTGGTCAGCGCCGCGGTCGTGCCGCCGCGTGCCTTGCCGGGCGGGGCGCCTCCTTCAATCCACCGCAGGATCGTCGCGTACTCCGCCGACTCCACCGCGAAGACCTTCTTGCCTCCGTGGAGCGTGGTGCCGGTGCCCTTCTTGAGCAGCGGGCTCTGGGCGGCGGTGGCGGGCTGCACGAAGCGCAGGGTGGCCTCGTAGTCCGCCGGCTCGCCCCGGAGCACCCAGCGGGACCGGGACGCCATTCCGTCCGGGCCGTGGCAGGACCCGCACTCCTTCTCCAGGATGGGCCGGACGTCCTCCGCGAAGCCCGGCACGCGGGGCCGGTTCGCGCTGGCGGGCGTCCGGGCGGGGGGCGCGGACGGGGGC